>NZ_BAAADB010000011.1 GCF_039522025.1 Deinococcus depolymerans
TGGTTCATGACTGGGGTGAAGTCGTAACAAGGTAACTGTACCGGAAGGTGCGGTTGGATCACCTCCTTTCTATAGGTTCCACATCTCTTCCCACCCAGCCACGCGTGGCTGGCAAGTGCTGCTCTCCTCTGGCCCGGTCTTCCAAGACCGGGCCAGCGTCTTTTGTACTCTTGCACCGCCCGCGCGGCAGCTTCACCCTGCCCGGGGCCTGCTGACGCCGCGGGAAACCTGAACCCGGTACAATCCGCGCATGACCACACCCTTCGAGCAGGCCCAGCAGGACGTTCAGACCCTGACCCGCAAACCCGGCAACGACGTGCTTCTCAAACTCTACGCCCTGTTCAAACAGGGCAGCGCCGGCGACGTGAGCGGCAAACGGCCCGGCGGCTTCGACTTCGTCGGCGGGGCCAAGTACGACGCCTGGGCCGAACTCCAGGGCACCCCGCCCGAACAGGCCCAGGCGCAGTACGTGGCGCTGGTCGAGCAGCTCAAAGCCAAGGACTGACCCCCGCCCCCGTTCCGTGCCTCTGCCCCGCTCAAGTCGGGCAGGCACGCCCCTTCGCCCCGGGGCCCCACCCGGCGGCGCACCTTCCTCCCCCCCGGCCGCGCCGCACGGTAAGCTGCGGGGGTGAGTGACGTGCCTGCCGACCTGCCGCCCCGTCCGGCCCCCGGAGCCGACCCCGCGCCCGGCCCCGACATGCTGGCGGCCGCGAAGGGCCGCATGAAGGCGCTCGCCGCCACCTACGCCGCGGATCTGCCCGGCCTGGACACCCACAGCCTGATGCACGGCCTGAACGGCGTGCAGCTGAGCTTCCTGCCCATGGGTGACCGGGACGGTGCCTTCGACCCGGAACACAGCGTCATCCTGATCAACAGCCGCGTGCGTCCCGAACGGCAACGCTTCACGCTCGCGCACGAGATCAGCCACGCGCTGCTGCTGGGCGACGACGACCTGCTCAGCGACCTGCACGACGCCTTCGAGGGCGACCGGCTGGAACAGGTCATCGAGACGCTGTGCAACGTGGGCGCCGCCGCGCTGCTGATGCCGGACGACCTCATTGCCGGCATGCTGGCCCGTTTCGGCCCGACCGGCCGCGCCCTGGGCGAACTCGCACGCCGCGCCGACGTGAGCGCCAGCACCGCCCTGTACGCCCTGGCCGAACACACCGAAGCCCCGGTCCTGTACGCCGTGTGCGCCCTGACCCGTCCCGAAACGGACGACCCGGACGACAGCCCCCCCCCTCCCGGCGGGAAGGTCCTGACCGTGCGGGTCTCGGGCGGCGCCCCCGGCGTGAAATACAGCCTGCGGCCCGGCACGCCCGTTCCCGATGACCACCCGGTCGCCGTGGCGCTCGACACGCGGCTGCCCATCGTGCAGGACAGTTACGTGCCGTTCCGCTCCGGGCGGCGCATGCCCGCGCAGGTCGACGCCTTCCCCGACCGGCAGCGCGTACTGGTGAGCTTCCTGTTGCCGGGCCGCGCCGCCGAACCGGCCGCGCCGCGGGGCGAGGCGTGAGAGGCGTGAACCGCCTGACCTTCGGCCGCCCGGCCCCCGGCACGACCCGCACGGCACGCGGCTGGGAGTGGCGCTGGACCGGCACGGCCGTCATGGGCATCCTGAACGTCACCCCGGACAGTTTCAGCGACGGGGGGCGGCACGCGGCCCTGCAAGACGCCCTGCAGGCAGCCCGCACCATGCAGGCGGCGGGCGTCAGCGTCCTGGACATCGGCGGGGAAAGCACCCGCCCGGGCGCCCACCCCGTCGCGGCCCACGAGGAACTCGACCGGGTGCTGCCAGTCATCCGCGCCCTGCGTGACGCGGACGTGCTGCTCAGCGTGGACACCATGAAGGCCGAGGTGGCCGCCGCCGCCCTGCGCGCCGGAGCGCACCTGATCAACGACGTGACCGGCCTGCGCGACCCCGAGATGCGCCGCGTGTGCGCCGACGCCGGCGCCCCCGCCTGCCTGATGCACATGCAGGGCAAGCCGCAGACCATGCAGCTCGCCCCCCACTACGACGACGTGGTGACCGAGGTGCACGGCTACCTGCGGGAGCAGGCACACGCAACGCTGGCCGCCGGCGTCCCCGACGTGATCCTCGACCCGGGCATCGGCTTCGGCAAGACGCTGGAACACAACCTGAGCCTGCTGCGCGCCCTGCCCGACCTGAGTGCAGGGCCGCACCCCGTCCTGATCGGCGCGAGCCGCAAGCGCCTGATCGACCTGATCGCGCAGGTCCCGGACGCCGCCGACCGCGACCCGGGCACGCTGGCCCTGCACCTGCACGCCGCCCGCAGCGGCGCCGCGCTGGTCCGCGCGCACGCCGCCGCCGCGCACGTCCAGGCACTGCGGGTCCAGGACGCCCTGACCCGCCCCGCGCTAGACTCGGGTGTGATGCCCCACGACACGACCAGGAACCACGCGTGAGCCGCGTCGTTCTCCAGGGACTCGAATTTCACGCGCGGCACGGCGTGTTCGACACCGAAGCCGTTCTGGGCGCCCGCTTCGTCGTGGACGCCGAACTGCACTATCCCTTCGCGGACCTGAACGACGACCTGAACGAGGCCGTCAACTACGCCGAGGTGTACGCCGCCATCCAGGAGGAGGTCACGGTCCCCCGCCACCAGCTGATCGAGGTCCTGACCGTCCGGATCGCCCGGCGCCTGCTGCGCGACCAGCCGACCCTGCAGCGCGTGACCGTGCGGGTCCACAAGCCCTTCGCGCCGCTGCCCGGCGTGTTCCGCGACGTGTTCACGGAACTGACCCTGACCCGCCCCGGGCCCTGACCCATGACCCGCCCCGCTCCCTCCCCGAACCCCCCGGCCCACGCGGACGCCTTCATCGCGCTGGGCGCCAACCTCGGCGACCCGCTGCGCACGCTGCGCTGGGCCGTCACGCAGCTCGGCGCGCTGGGCCGGGTGCAGGGCGTCTCGGCGCTGTACCGCACCGCGCCGGTCGGCGGTCCCCCCGGCCAGCCCGACTACCTGAACGCCGCCGCGCAGCTGCGCACCACCCTGGCCCCGGCAGTCCTGCTGGCCGCGCTGCACGCCCTGGAAGCCCAGGCCGGCCGGGAACGCCACGAACGCTGGGCGGCCCGCACCCTGGACCTCGACCTGATCACGTACGCGGACCTGATCAGCACCGACCCCGCCCTGAGCCTCCCGCACCCGCGTGCCTGGGAGCGGCCCTTCGTGCTGGCCCCGCTGCGCGACCTGCAGCCGGACCTGCGCTCCCCGCTCAGTGGCGAGCGCGTGCAGGACGCCCTGCGCCGCCTCGGCAACGGCGGGCTGGGGGAACGCGACCCCCACTGGCTCCGCCCCCACCCCGGCCCCCCACCGAGCTGACCGTCACCACCCACGCCGTTCCCGACCCGCCGGGACGCTATGCTGGGAAGCGACATGAGCGAGCAAACCAAAACCACCGGCCACGGAAGCGCGGGCCGCGCGCTGCTGTGGGTCGCCATCCTTCTCAGCGTGACGCTGCTGGGCTTCGTGACCGCCACCGCCGTCCGTAACAACCCGATCTACAGCGACCGGGAAGCCAACGGCGTCAGCAAGTACCGCTTCATCGAGACCTGCAAGGAACTGGCCGCCGACACCGAGGCCCTCACGGTCGGCGCGGCCGGCCAGAGCATTCCCCTCAAGACCCTGATCGAGCAGAGCGCCCCGCTGAAAGCCGGCGACACCATCCACGCCGACCTGGACGCCGAACCCGCCCAGATCATCAAGGCCACCCAGCCGGTCGACGGCGGCGGCTGGACCCTGACCGCTCCCGCCACCGTGGCCGTCCACAGCCGCGCCGGAGGCGTCAACACCCTCGGCCAGCTCCCCCTGCAGTGCGCCCACGACAAGAAGACCGGCAAGACCACCGCGCAGCTCAGCCTGCCCGGCCAGTAAGCACACACAGCCGAGCGGCAGGCCGCGCCCCCACACGGCGCGGCCTGCCGCTTTCATCCCGTCGGCCGCCGCGCCTTCCGCCCGGATGGCAGGACCACTCATACGGACTCCGTTTGTTTCGTTCACAGATCGGAACATCACCGATCTGTTAACTCCACGTCCGGAACCCGGTTTTCTCCCACTCGCTTCGCTCGGATTGAACGGCTTTGTAAGCCATTAAATCGGAGTCCGTATGATACGGACTCCGTATCACATCACCCCTTCAAGGCCGCTGAGGCACTCCTCGGCAATGGCGCGGGCCAGCGGATCGCGGGTGCTGCGGGCGTAACTGACGCCCAGCTGCAGGTGCCGCTGACTGCCCGGCCCGCCCACGAGTTCCAGCGTCTGGTAGAACGCCAGGTGCGTGTGCGCCAGCAGCACGTCCCGCGTGCGTTCCGGCGGCAGCAGGGTCAGGATGCCCAGCGCCTCCTCGTAGGACGCCAGGGCGCGGCGCTGGTCGCCCTCGACCGCCCATTCACGGCCCAGTTGCAGGGCGCGGGCGGCGGTCAGGTACGAGCTTCTCATGCAGGGGATTCTAGCGGCTTGCCGGGACACCCGCGCGTGGCGTTGACGACCCGCAAGGAAGCCGGGTGGCCAACACCACTCCCGGAGTCCGTTCAATCCGAGCGGATGCGACTCGGAGAGCTGCGCCGCAGAGCAGGAGCTGGGCGGGTTCCGGACGTGGAGCTGGCAATCCGGTGAACTTCCGGATGGTCGGCGAAACAAACGGCAGTCCGTATCAGTCCAGTGGAAGGAGGCTCAGGCGTCCGTCCAGCGCCCGCCCGTCAATGGTCAGGACCTCCAGGCGACAGGGGAGATCGTCACGGCCCAGTTCGCGCGTCAGGTACCCCAGGGCCGCGCGGCGCATCAGCGCCAGCTTGCGCGGGGTGACGCTCTCGGCGGCACTCCCGAAGCGCGCGGAGCGGCGCTGCCGGACCTCCGTGAACACCAGCGTGCCGTCCGGCTCCCGGGAGATCAGGTCGATCTCGCCGCCCGGCACGCGGTAATTGCGGCGCAGGACCTCGCGGCCCAGCGCGCGCAGGTGCGCCTCGGCGCGGTCCTCGGCGTCCGCGCCCTTCACGCCTGCCGTCCACGGGCAGGTGCCGCGGGGCCGCTCATGCCAGCCAGTCGGCCCAGGACGTGAAATCCGGCGCGGTCCACTGCGCCCCCGCCTCCCGCAGGGCCGCGCCGGGCGCGGTGGTGGTCAGCGCGACCACGCGGCAGCCCGCCCCGGCCGCGCTGCGCACGCCGTTCACGGCGTCCTCGTGCGCCAGGCAGTCGGCCGGGCGCAGGCCCAGCCGCGCGGCCCCCAGCAGGAACGGTTCCGGATGCGGTTTGCCGCGCGTGACGTCCTCGCCCAGCACGCGCGGCCCGAAACGGTGCCCCAGCCCCAGCGCCTCCATGCCGAACCCGACATTCACGCGGTCGGCACTCGTGACCAGTGCGAACGGAATGCCGCGCGCGTCCAGCGCGTCCAGGTACCCGCTGAGGCCCGCCACCTCGCGCAGCGCCCCCGCCGCCAGCTCACGGTACCGGCCCTCCTTGGCCTCATGAAAACGCGCGGCCAGCGCCGCGTCCGGGTAGGTGCCGGTCAGCCGCTCGATGATCTCCGGGTTGCGGCCCCCGTCCACCTTGGTGTCCAGGTCGTGGTCGGACAGGGCCAGGCCCAGCACCTCGGCCGCCACCTCCTGCCACGCCCGCCGGTGAAAGTGATTGTTCGCGGTCAGCACGCCGTCCATGTCGAACAGCACGCCCGCCGGACGCCACGGCCAGCCGCTCACAGCGGTCCGTCCGGCCGCTCCAGGTCGTCAGGGCCGTGCCCGAGGTCCAGCAGCAGGTCCCGGTACAGCCGCCCGGCCCGGCGGCGCACGTCGTCCAGCGTGGCGTCCTCCGGCGCGAACTCCAGCGCGGCCTCCAGCGCCCCGGCCAGGACCGCGCCGTAGATCGGCCAGCGTTCACCGGCGGCGCTGACCTCCTGGCCCGTGCCGGCCGGTCCGGTCGCGCCGGGCAGGTCCGCGCCGGGTTGCGCGTTCAGCACCCCCAGCGCCGACTCGGCCGCCGCGCGCTCCGCGTCCCGTTTGCTGCGGCCCTCGCCTCCCTCGCCCAGCACCTGCCCGCCGGCCCGGACCGTCACCCGGAAGCGGCGGTCATGCGGGGGACCGTGCGCTTCCGCCTCGAAGGTGGGGGCGCCCAGGCCCAGCGTCAGCGCCCGCGCGATCAGATCACCCTTGGCATTCATGCCGCCCAGCGTAGCGCGGCGCGGCCCGCAGGGGCTACGCTGACCCATGCCGCGCCCCCTGCCGACACTGTGCCTCCTACCGACACTGCGCCCCCTGTCAACGCTGTGCGCCCTGCTGCTGGGCACTGCCCTCACCGCGCCTCCTGCCGCCAGTCAGGCTGCCCCCGTCGCCATCCCCGCTACTGGGGGCGTCCCGCTGCCCAGGCCCGGTCAGCACTGGACCCTGGAGGCCCGCACGGCCGACGGCGAGACCTTCCGGACGACCCTGCGCCTCAGCGCCGCGCCCCCCGCCGACCCCGGCACCTTCCGCGCCGACCGGGGCACCCTGCTGCTGGACGCGGAGGCCGGAACGCTGATCGCCCTGGACCTGCAAGACGCCCGGGACGGAGGTCTGGGTCTGGCCTGCGCCGTCCGCCTGAACGCCGACCGCAGCGCCCTGGAGGCTGCCGGCGTGCTGGCCAGCGGTACCCTGACCGAACTGCCGGCCCGCCTGGAAGCCGCGCTGGCCGTCCTGAACGTCACCCGCACCCCGCAGCAGCAGGAGGAGGCCGCGCGGGAACTCGGCCTGGGAAGCTGCGCGCTGAGCGTCCAGATCCCCTGACCGAACCGGGACCCCTGACGACACCCACCCAGACTGACCCTGGCGTGTGCGCTACCCTGAGCGCCCGGAGCAACCCACGCGAACGGCCTGTTCGCGCCCATCCGCCCCTGCCCTGGCCCCCCCATCCGGGCCGCGCGGGCGCCGTCATCCTGCCCCTTTTTTCCCTCCGGAGGTCATTTCACCTTGAGCGCATCCACCGTCAACGATCCCGCCCGCCGCGTCGTGCTGGGCCTGCAACACTCGGTCGCCATGTTCGGCGCGACCGTCCTCGTGCCCATCCTGGTGGGCCTGTCGCCCAGCGTCGCACTGTTCGGCGCGGGCGTCGCCACGCTGATCTTCCATCTGCTCACGCGTGGGCAGGTACCGATCTTCCTGGGCAGTTCCTTCGCGTTCATCGCGCCCACCGCGCTGGTCGTGAAGGAATTCGGCCCGGCCGCCGCCGGGGGAGGCCTGATGGCCGCCGGCCTCATGTACCTGCTGTTCAGCGGCCTCGTGAAACTCCTGGGCACGGACCGCCTGCTGCGGGTGTTCCCGCCCGTCGTGACCGGCCCCGTCATCATCGTGATCGGCCTGGGCCTCAGCAGCGTCGCCGTGAACCAGGCGAAGACGAACTGGTGGCTGGCCCTCGCCACTCTCCTGGCCGCCATCGTGGCCAGCATCTACGGGCGCGGCCTGTTCCGCATGCTGCCCATCCTGATCGGCGTCGTCACCGGGTACGTCGTGTCCCTGCTGACCGGGCAGGTCAGCCGTGAGGGCCTGGACGCCATCGCCGCCGCGCCCCTGCTGGGCCTCCCGGACTTCCACGCCCCCGCCCTGGACTGGCGGGCCGTGGCGATCATCGCGCCCGTCGCGGTCGTCACGTTCATCGAACACGTCGGGGACGTCATCGTGAACGGCCGCGTCGTCGGGAAGAACTTCCTGGAGAACCCCGGCCTGAGCCGCACCCTGTTTGCCGACGGCCTGGCGAACATGAGCAGCGCCGCGCTCGGCGGACCCGCCGCCACCACCTACGCCGAGAACACCGGCGTCCTCGCCCTGACCCGCGTGTACGACCCGCGCGTCCTGCAGATCGGGGCCGCGTTCGCCATCCTGTTCGGCTGCTCCCCGAAACTCGCCGCCGTCCTGAAAAGCCTCCCGCAGGGTGTGCTGGGCGGCGTGAGCATCCTGCTGTTCGGCATGATCGCGTCGGTCGGCATCCGCACCCTGAGCGAGGCGCGGATCGACTTCGCGCACAGCCGCAACCTGATCATCGTGTCCCTGATCCTGGTTCTCGGGCTGGGCGGCGCCGCGTTCCCCATCAGCGTCGCCGGAACCAGCCTGGAACTTCACGGCATGGCCCTCGCCGCGCTGGTCGGCATCCTCGCCAACCTGATCCTGCCCACCCAGAAACCAGAGACGGACGAGCCCGAACGCACCCTGCACTGAAGATGTCCCGCGCCCCGGCCCCCGGCTGTCACCTGAGGCAGCGGGCCGGGGCGCGTGCTGCTACGCTCGCGGTCATGAAACGACACCTCGTCCTGGCCGCCCTGCTGACCCTCACGCCCCTCGCCCACGCCGGCAGCGGCAACGTCGCCCCGCGCGCCGTGACGCCCTTCGGCGCACCGAAAGCCCTGCCCGCCAACGCCCTGGTCCGCCCCAGCCAGACCTGGATCCTGACCGGCACCACGGCTGGCGGCGAGCGCATCAGCCGCGACCTGAAACTGAGCGCCCAGGCGCCCGAGTGGGACGACGGCTGGGACTTCGACGCGGACAACGGCCCCTTCAGCTGGAACCCCGAGGACCGCCTGATGATCGCCGCGGACGTCCTGACCGGCATGGACGAGGACAGCGACATCCATCTGTGCCTGGGCATGGTCGAGGGCGGCGGCGCACGCGGCGTGCTCTTCAGCGGCTCTCTCGAAGAGATTCAGGAGCGGGTCAGCCAGCTGGAAGGCGCGACCGGCGACCCCCGCACCGCCGACGAACTCGTCCAGGCTGTCCGCAAAGCCGGCGTCAACGCCGGAACCTGCACCCTGACCCTCAAACGCTGAGCCCCCCTGGTGCTGGTGGCCGGGGAACTCAGCGCCGGCCGCGTGACCGGACTTTCTGCCCTGGCACGGTCGCCTGCTTGAACTCCCTGCCCTGCAGTTTGGCCTCGATGGCGCGGATCTGGTCGCGCAGGCTGGCGGCCCGCTCGAAGTCCAGGTCCTCGGACGCCTGCCACATGTCCAGTTCCAGGTCCGTGAGCTGGGCGGTCAGGGCGTCGCGGTCGCTGCCGACGTTCTCGGAGGTGACCTCGTCGGGTTGTTCCTCGCCGCGGATGACGTTGCGTACGCCCTTGATGACGGTGGTGGGCGTGATGCCGTGCGCCTCGTTGTAGGCGGTCTGCTTCTCGCGGCGGCGGCGGGTCTCGTCCATCGCGAACTGCATGGCGGGCGTGACCGAGTCGCCGTACAGGATGACCTCGCCGTTCACGTTGCGGGCGGCGCGGCCGATCGTCTGGATCAGGGCGCGTTCGGAGCGCAGGAAACCGGGCTTGTCGGCGTCGAGGATGGCGACGAGCGACACTTCGGGCAGGTCCAGGCCCTCGCGCAGCAGGTTGATCCCGACCAGCACGTCGTAGTGCCCCAACCTCAGGTCGCGGATGATCACCTGACGCTCCACGGAGTCGATGTCGCTGTGCATGTACCGCGCCTTGACGCCCTTCTCCAGCAGGTACTCGGTGAGGTCCTCGGACATGCGCTTGGTGAGCGTCGTGACCAGGGTGCGTTCGCCCTTCGCGGCGCGTTCGCGCACGCGGCCCAGCAGGTCCTCGATCTGCCCGTTGATGGGGCGCACCGTCACGGGCGGGTCCACCAGTCCGGTCGGGCGGATGATCTGATCCGCCACCGAGTCGCTGTGCTCGCGCTCGTACGGGCCGGGCGTGGCGGACACGAACACCAGCTGCCCGGTCTTGCTCATGAACTCGTCGAAGTTCAGCGGGCGGTTGTCCATCGCCGACGGCAGGCGGAAGCCGTAATCCACCAGCGTCTGTTTGCGGGCGCGGTCGCCGTTCGCCATCCCGCCGATCTGCGGGACGGTCACGTGCGACTCGTCGATGAACGTCACGAAGTCATCCGGGAAGTAATCCAGCATCGTGTACGGCGTCATGCCCGCCGCGCGCCCGTCGATGTGCCGCGAGTAGTTCTCGATGCCCGAGCAGTACCCCAGCACCTTGAGCATCTCCAGGTCGTACAGGGTGCGTTCCTTCAGGCGCTGCGCCTCCAGCAGCTTCCCGGTGGACCGGAAGTACTCCAGCCGCTCGTCCAGTTCCTGCTGAATGGTCACGATGGCCCGCTCGATGTTCCCCGCGCTGGACACGTAATGCTTCGCCGGGTACACCACCGTCGCGTCCAGTTCCGCCAGCCGGTCCCCGGTCAGCGGGTGCACCACCGTGATGCGCTCCACGTCGTCGCCCCACAGCTCGATCCGCAGGGGCTGCTCGTCGTACGCGGGCCACACCTCGATCATCTCGCCCTTCGCGCGGAAGCGGCCCGGCATCATCTCGATGTCGTTGCGTTCGTACTGCATGTTCACCAGCCGCCCCAGAATCTCGTCCCGGCTGACCTGCCCGCCCTTCTTCAGGATCAGGTTCAGCGCCGTGTACTCCTTCGGGTCGCCCAGCCCGTAGATGCAGCTGACCGACGCCACCACGATCGTGTCCCGCCGCGTCAGCAGACTGCGCGTCGTGGAGTGCCGCAGCCGCTCGATCTCCTGGTTCACGCTGGCGTCCTTCTCGATGAACAGGTCCTTGCCCGGCACGTACGCCTCGGGCTGGTAGTAGTCGTAGTAGCTGATGAAGAACTCGACCGCCGCGTCCGGGAAGAACTCCCGGAACTCGCTGGCCAGCTGAGCGGTCAGGATCTTGTTCGGCGCCATGATCAGCGCCGGGCGCTGGGTTTCCTCGATGACTTTCGCCACGGAGTAGGTCTTCCCGGTGCCGGTCGCGCCGAGCAGTGTCTGGAACCGGAGGCCGCTGTCCAGCCCTTCGACCAGCGAGCGGATGGCGGTGGGTTGATCGCCGGACGGCGTGAAGTTCGACTGGACCTTGAGCATGGGACCTCCGGGGGTGGGGGAGAGGGCAGGGTACGGGCGCGGCCCGAACGAATCTCCCTATTTTACGCCCCGGACGTAAGCGGATGGTAAGCGAGATGGCTGAAGGGAACCTTGACCTGCGGGCCGTACACTGCCCGTCATGCGCGCCCGCCCTGCCGCCCTGATCTTCATCCTGCTGACCGCCCTGATCGACATCGTCGGGATCGGGCTGATCATTCCGGTACTGCCGGGGCTGGTGAAGGAACTGGCAGGCTCGGAGGTGGCGGGTGCGCGCACCATCGGGCTGCTGACGGCCGCCTACGCGGTGATGCAGTTCGTGTTCGCGCCGATCCTGGGGGCACTCAGTGACCGCTTCGGGCGGCGGCCGGTCCTGCTGTTCGCGCTGACCGGCATGGGCCTGGATTACCTCCTGCTGGCCTTCGCGCCGAACCTGGCGTGGCTCTTTGTGGGCCGTATCCTGGCGGGCATCACCGGGGCGAGCCTGACCGTCGCGAACGCGTACATCGCGGACGTGTCGCCCCCCGAGGACCGCGCGAAGAACTTCGGGCTGCTGGGCGCGACGTTCGGGGTGGGGTTCATCCTGGGACCGGCGCTGGGCGGCCTGCTGGGCGAGTACGGGCTGCGCGTGCCGTTCATGGTCGCGGCCGCCCTGACGGGCCTGAACGTGCTGTACGGCCTGTTCGTGCTGCCCGAGTCGCTGCCGGTCAGCGCGCGCGGCAAGGCCATGCGGCGCGGCGACCTGAACCCCCTGCTGCCCCTGCGGGCGCTGGGCGAGTACCCCATCCTGCGGTCCCTGGCGCTGACGTTCGTGCTGCTGGGCCTCGCGGGGCAGGTGATCTTCAGCACCTGGGTGCTGTACACCGAACGGGTCCTGACCTGGACGCCGGGGCAGAACGGCGTGGCGCTGGCCTTCTTCGGACTGCTGACCGCCGCCGTGCAGGGCGGATTGATCGGGCCGTTCATCGCGCGTTTCGGGGACCGGCGGACCATCATGACCGGACTGGTCAGCAGCGTCCTGGAATTCCTGGTGCTCAGCGTGGCCCGCAGCGGCGCGCTGCTGTACGCCTCACTGGTCGTGGGCGCACTGGGCGGCCTGGCCAACCCCGCCATTCAGGGCCTGATCTCCCGGCAGGTGAGCGAGTCCGAGCAGGGCCGCGTGCAGGGCGCGATCACCAGCCTGAACTCCCTGGTCGCCGTGGTCGGGCCGGTCCTGGCGACCAGCGTGTACGCCTACGGTCTCACGCACGGCTTGCCCGGCGCGGCGTTCCTGATGGGCGCGCTGCTGTCCGTGGCGGGCACGGTCCTGATCCTGGGCGTCCTGCGCGGCATTCCCGACACCGGGCGTCCGCAGAAGGCTTGATGGCGGAGGACAGTGAACCGCGATCACGCGACCTGAACGCCCGCTGCGACCGGCCCCACTGCCCACGCCCTACTGCCCGCTGCCCTCCCGCAGCACTTCCTCCGCGACGCTCAGGAAGGCCCGTACCGTGGGGCTGTGGCCGTCGCCGCGCCGCCAGACCGCCACGATCTCCACGATGGGCGCGTCCTCCACCGGGCGGTACACGACGCCGGGCAGCGAGAGGCGGCTGAAGAACTCGATGGGCAGGAACACGCCCACACCCGCCGCGACCAGCGACAGCAGCGTGGGAACCTCGATGGCTTCCTGCACGACGTGCGGCATGAAGCCGGAAGCGGCGCACCAGCGCATGACCTGATCGAAGTACGTGGCGCGCAGTTGCCGCGGAAAGAACACGAAGGGTTCGCCGCGCAGGTCGCTGATCTTCAGGCGGCGGCGGCGGGCCAGCGGGTGCTCGGCGGGCAGGGCCGCGACGAGGGGCTGACGCCAGAGGGGGCGCGAGTCCAGGCTGGGGTCCCGCACGGGCAGCAGCATCAGGCCGATGTCGATCTGCTCGCCGCGCAGGCCGGCCTCCTGTTCCTGCGCGGTCAGTTCGCGCAGGTCCACGCTGACGTTCGGGTACAGGTCCCGGAAGCGGCGCACGATCTCCGGCAGGCCCCCGAAGGCGAGGCCGCTGACGAAACCGACCGTCAGGCGGCCCACCTCGCCCCGCGCGGCGCGGCGGGCACGTTCCACCGTCTGGGCCGCCAGGGCGAGCGTCTCGCGGGCGCCGATCAGGAACTCCTGCCCGGCGGGGGTCAGCTGCACGCGGCGGGTGGTGCGCAGCACCAGCGGCACCCCCACCTCTTCTTCCAGGTTGCGGATGGAGTTGCTCAGGGCCTGCTGCACCACGAACACGCGCTCGGCGGCCCGCCCGAAGTGTTCCTCCTCGGCCAGGGCGACGAAGTGGCGCAGGTGACGCAGTTCGATCATGGGTGTGGGAGCCGGGCGGCGCGGGAGGGCATTCCCTGCAGCGTACCGCCCGCCACCCACCATTGCCAGTGGTGAATCCTGTGAGAATGCCCTGTTGGAAGTGTGGAATGGGGAGGCCTATGCTGGGCAGCATGACCCAGTCTCCCAAGACCTCGGCACCCCCGAACCGTCCGCCGCGCGCCGGCATGAACGCGCAGGAGCGGCAGCAACTGAACACGGTCGAGACGCAGGAGTGGCTGGACTCCCTGGCGTACGTGTTCGCCGACGCCGGCGACAACCGCGCGGCGGAACTGCTCGAGGAACTCGACCACTACGCGTACTTCCACGGCGCGCCCATCACCTTCAAGCAGAACACCCCGTACATCAACACCATCGACGTCGAGGCGCAGCCCGAGTACCCCGGCGACCCCGAGATCGAACGCAAGATCCGCAACATCATCCGCTGGAACGCCGTGGTCATGGTCATCAAAGCCAACAAGAAGAGCGACGGCATCGGCGGGCACCTGTCCACCTACGCCAGCGCCGCCGAGCTGCTGGAGGTGGGCTTCAACCACTTCTTCCGCGGGCACGGCGCCGGACAGGACCGCGACCTGATCTTCTACCAGGGGCACGCCAGCCCCGGCGTGTACGCCCGAAGCTTCCTGGAAGGCCGTTTCGACGAGGCCCGCATGAACCGCTTCCGCCGCGAACTGCAACCCGAGGGCGCGGGCCTGAGCTCCTACCCGCACCCCTGGCTGATGCCCGACTACTGGGAGTTCCCGACCGTCAGCATGGGCCTGGGTCCCATCCAGGCGATCTACCAGGCGCGCTTCATCAAGTACCTGGAAAACCGCGAACTGAAACCCAGGGGCGACGCCAAGGTCTGGGCGTTCCTCGGGGACGGCGAGATGGACGAACCGCAGAGCATCGGCGCGATCAGATTTGCCGCGTACGAGAACCTCGACAACCTGATCTTCGTGCTGAACGCCAACCTCCAGCGTCTCGACGGCCCGGTGCGCGCGAACTCCAAGGTCATCCAGGAATTCGAGGCGCTGTTCCGCGGCGCCGGCTGGAACGTCATCAAGGTCATCTGGGACAGCAAGTGGGACGAACTGCTCCAGAAGGACTACAACGGCACCATCGTCAAACGCTTCGAACTGCTCGTGGACGGCGAATCGCAGCGCTACGCGGCCTTCGGCGGGAAGGAACTGCGCGAGAAGTTCTTCAACACCCCGGAACTCAAGGCACTCATTGAAGGCTGGAGCGACGCCGACCTGGAACTCCTGAACCGCGGCGGGCACGACATCCACAAGATCTACGCCGCGTACAAGGCCGCCACCGAACACAAGGGCAGCCCCACCATCATCATTCCGCGCACCATCAAGGGCTACGGCCTCGGCGAGAGTGCCCAGGCCCGCAACGTCGCCCACCAGGTCAAGAAACTGGACTTCCACACCCTCAAGGACCTGCGCGACACGCTGGAACTCCCCCTGACCGACGAGCAGGTCGAGCACATGGAGTACTACCACCCCGGCCCGGACAGCCCGGAAGTCAAGTACGCCCTCGAACGCCGCGCCGCGCTCGGCGGCCCGATTCCCGCCCGCCGGGTCGAGTACCCGCACCCCACCATCCCGAACGGCGAGTTCTACGAGGAGTTCGCCAAGGGCAGCGGCGACCGTCAGGTGAGCACCACCATGGCCGCCGTGCAGATCATCAGCAAACTGCTGCGCGACAAGGAGATCGGCAAACTGATCGTGCCCATCGTGCCCGACGAGGCCCGCACCTTCGGCATGGACGCCCTGGTGCCCCGCATCGGCATCTACTCCCCGCGCGGCCAGACGTACACGCCCGTCGACAGTGGCAGCCTGATGGCCTACAAGGAAAGCGTGAACGGCCAGATGCTGGAAGAAGGCATCACCGAGGACGGCGCGATGGCCTCCTGGATCGCCGCCGGCACCGCGTACGCCAACCACGGCGTGCCCACCATCCCGTTCTTCGTGCTGTACTCCATGTTCGGCATGCAGCGCGTCGGTGACCTCGTGTGGGCCGCCGCCGACCAGCGCGCCCGCGGCTTCATCCTGGGCGCCACCGCCGGGCGCACCACCCTGGCCGGCGAGGGCCTGCAACACCAGGACGGCAACAGCCACCTGCAGGCGTACGTCGTGCCCAACCTGAAAACCTACGACCCGGCCTTCGCGTACGAACTGGCCGTGATCATCGAGAGCGGCATCCAGCGCATGTACGTGGACGGCATCGACGAGTTCTACTACGTCACCGTCGACAACGAGAACGAACTCCAGCCCGCCATGCCCGCTGACCGCAGCCACGAGGAGATCCGCGAGGGCATCGTGCGCGGCCTGTACCGCCTGCAGAAGAGCGCCCACAAGGGCAAACTCCGGGCCCAGATCCTCGCGGGCGGCCCCGCCATGGGCGCCGCGCAGGAAGCCGTCAAGGCCCTCGAGGCGTACGGCGTGGCCGCCGACCTGTGGAGCGTGACCAGCTACAAGGAACTCCACCAGGACGCCCTGCTCGCCCAGCGGCACAACATGCTGCACCCCACCGAGGAACCCCGCGTGCCGTACGTGGCGCAGCAGCTGAGCAGGGAGAACGCCCCCGGCGTCCTGATCAGTGTCAGCGACTACATGAAACTCGGCGCGGACGGCCTGAACGGCCACCTGGACCGCAAACTCTGGACGCTGGGCACCGACGGCTTCGGCCGCAGCGAGGCCCGCGAGGAACTCCGCGACTTCTTCGAGGTCGACGCCAAGCACGTCGTCCTGGCCACCCTGTACGCCCTGCAACGCGACGGCAAGATCAAGGGCGACGTCGTCGCCAAGGCGATCGCCGACCTGGGCATCGACCCGGAACGCGACGCCCCCGTCCTGCGCTAAAGGTTGAACGTTGATGGAGGAGCGCAGCGCTCTGTCAACTTTCAACCTTCGACCATCAACCCCTCTCCGAAGGAGAACCCATCATGGCGACTGAACTGAAACTCCCCGACGTGGGCGACAACATCGAGCAGGGCACGGTCGTGACCGTGCTGATCAAGGCGGGCGACACCGTCACCGAGGGCCAGCCCATCATCGAGATCGAGACCGACAAGGCCGTCGTCGAGGTGCCCGCCGAGGCCGCCGGCACCGTGGAAGCCGTGAACGTGACCGTGGGCGACACCGTGAAGGTCGGCGGCGTGATCGCCACCCTGGGCGGCGCCAGCACCCAGGCCGCCCCCGCGAGCGCCCCGGTCGACGCGACCGACACCGCCAGCAGCGAGCAGGTCGCGCAGGCACAGCAGGCCTCCCAGCAAGAGCAGGCCGCCGACACCGCCCCGAGCGCCCCCGCGAGCGCCCCGGCCAGCGGCGGCGCACAGATCACCCTGCCGGACGTGGGTGACAACATCGAACAGGGCACCGTCGTGACCGTGCTCGTCAAGGCGGGCGACACCGTCACCGAGGGCCAGCCCGTCATCGAGATCGAGACCGACAAGGCCGTCGTCGAGGTGCCCGCCAACGCGGGCGGCACCGTGCAGAGCGTCAGCGTGAACGTGGGCGACACCGTGAAGGTCGGCGGCGTGATCGCCACCCTCGGCGGCAGCGCCCCGGCCGCGCCCGCTGCTGCTCCCGCGCCCGCCCCGGCGGCACCCTCCGCCCCTGCCGCCGCACCGGCCCAGCCCGCCGGAGCGCCCGCCGCGCAGGCCGCCGCCCCCAGGCAGTCCGGCACGCAGAACCCCCAGACCTTCGACGGCCGCAGCGTCGTTCCCGCCGCGCCCAGCGTCCGCCGCCTCGCCCGTGAACTCGGCGTGGACATTCACGCCGTGCAGGGCACCGGCATCGCCGGCCGCATCAGCGAGGAGGACGTGCGCCGCACCGGCGGCACCCCCACCGTCACCGCGCCCGCCGCCGCGCAGGCCAGCGCACCTGCCGCCACGCCCGCCGTGGCCGCCGCGCCCCTCCCCAACTTCGAGAAGTGGGGCCGCGTGACCCGCGAGGACATGAGCGGCATCCGCAAGGCCACCGTGCGCTCCATGACCGCCAGCACCGCGATCCCCATGGTCACGCACTTCGACAAGGCCGACGTGACCCTGATGGAAGAGACCCGCAAACGCTTCGGCGCGCGCGTCGAGAAGGCCGGCGGCAAACTCACCATGACCCACATCCTGATGAAGGTCGTCGCGAACGCCCTGCGTCAGTTCCCCAAATTCGGCGCCAGCCTCGACCTCGACGCCCAGCAGGTCATCTACAAGGACTTCGTGAACATCGGCGTCGCCGTCGACACGCCCGTCGGCCTGCTCGTCCCCGTCGTCAAGGACGCCGACCGCAAGAGCATCACCGAACTCGTCCTCGAACTGAGCGAACTCGCCGGCAAGGCCCGCGACCGCAAACTCAAACCCGACGAGATGCAGGGCGCCACCTTCACGATTTCCAACCTCGGCGGGATCGGCGGACACGCCTTCACGCCCATCGTGAACAGCCCCGAAGTCGCCATCCTCGGCGTGAGCCGCGGCGGCATGGAACCCGTCTGGAACAAGGAAACGGGCGCGTTCGAACCCCGCAACATGCTCCCCCTCAGCCTCACCTACGACCACCGCCTGATCGACGGCGCCGACGCCGCCCGCTTCGTGCGCTTCATCTGCGAAAGCCTCGAAGACCCCTTCCTGATCTCGCTGTAATACGGACTCCGATTGAATGGGCTGCAAAGCCCGTTCAATCCGGGCGAAGCGAGTGGGAGCTGGGCGGGTTCCGGACATGGAGTCGGCAATCCGGTGAAGTTCCGGATTGTAGGCGAAACAAACGGAATCCGTATAAGACAGGCCGATGGCAGAAGGCTGAAGGCAAGACAGCACCCCCGTCCGAGTGGCGGGGGTGCTGGCATGTCGTTCCGGAGGATGGGTCAGGGCAGGAGCAGACGCGGATTCCACTGCTGCGGGCCGCCTGTCTTCACGCGCTGCTCGGGGTGCGGCTGGCCGTTGCAGGGGGGCGCGGCCTCACTGGTGACACTCAGGGGCCAGACGCTGGCGACGGCGCGTCCGGCGATGTCGGCGGTGCCGACCGGGCCGAATACGCGGCTGTCGCGGCTGCCGCCGGGGCTGCGGTTGTCGCCCAGCACGAAGTACGTTCCGGCCGGGACGGTGACGGGCGGCGTGTTCGCCAGGGGGCTGGTCGTGTCGTGGCACGCCCCACTCCAGTAGGCGGTGGTGCGGGGTTCGTTCAGGGGGTGGCCGTTCACGGTGACGCGGCCCTGCGTGACCTGTACGGTGTCGCCGGGCAGTCCGATCACCCGCTTGACGAGGTACGGACGGTACGCCCAGGGAAGGGTGAGTCCCCGGTACGTGCGGGTCCACTCCTGGGTGGCGGTGCGGGGTGATTTGAACACCACGACGTCACCCCGACCGTAGCTGCCGACGCCCAGGGTGTGCGCCCCCCCTTCGATTTTCGGGACGAGCAGCGTTTCGCCGTGGCGCAGGCCGGGCAGCATGCTCACGCCGTCCACGCGCACGGCGGTCGCGCCGAACTGCGTCAGCAGCAGCGCGAAGGCCAGCGGGGACAGCCAGTCGCGCCACAGGCGGGTCAGGCGACTGTCCTGGCGGGCGGCGGTCATGGCTGCGCCTGCGTGGTCGTGGGGGTGGGTGCGGCTGGGTGAGTGCCCTGGAGGGCGTACGCGGCCCCGCCCAGCAGGCCGGCGGCCAGCAGCCAGCGCAGCGCCAGTCCCAGTGTGTGCGTGCGCGCAAAGCGCAGCGCGGCGGGCAGGGCCGGTCCAGCCTCACTCAGGGCGGCGGTCCAGGCGTCGGTTTCGGTCAGGCCGCGCAGGCGGGCGTCGAGCATGCTCTGGTGCAGGTTCCCGTGCAGTTCCGCCCTGACCCTCCGGGCGGCGGTGGGTGGCAGCAACCGCGTCACGCGGCGCAGGTACGCCTGAACGGCGGGCGGGGTCACCAGAGGCTCCGCAGGGCCGCATCGAAGGCGCGGTACGAGTCACGTCTGCGGCGCAGTTCGGCGCGGCCCGCGTCGGTCAGGGTGTACGTGCGGACCGGGGGGCCGCCACGGGCGGGGGTCGTCTCGGCGGCGCTCAGGAACCCGCCCTTTTCCAGGCGGTGCAGGGCCGGGTACAGGCTCCCGGCGTTCAGGGTGATGCTGCCCTCCGTGACGGCGCTGACGCGCTTGGCGATGTCCTGGCCGTAGCCGCCCTCGCGTTCCAGGACGCTCAGGAGGATCAGGTCCAGGTTGCCCTTGAACAGGTTCGTATCCACGAGTATCAGTGTCTGATATCAGAATGTGAGTATGATGGGCCAGCCATGCATAGTGGTGGGGCCTGTGTCCGTGGGATCTGCGTGTCCTTACACTCACGGCATGAATCCTGACCTCGGTTCCCTCTACGCCTGGGTGAAGGTCTCACGCGAGCGGGTGTTCGCGTGGGCGGAGGCGCTGCCGGACGGCGTGTACACCCTGGAGGGCTCCGAGTTCGCGTTCGGCAGCCTGCGGAACGTGCAGGCGCACGTGGCCGGGTGTTACCGGGTGTGGGTGGGCGCGCGGGGCCTGCGAGAGGACGTGGGCGGCCCGGACCCGGCGAGCGTACCGGACGTGACCGCCATGCGCCGCGTGTTCGCGGACGTGGACAGCATGATGGAGCGGGCGCTGGACACCTTCGCGGCGCCGGATGAAGCGTTCGATCTGGTCCTGCCGGGCGAGGTGCTGAGGGTCACGCAGCGGTGGCTGGTCATGCACCCGGTCACGCACGAGTTTCATCACAAGGGCCAGATGCTGACGATGGGACGCGTGCTGGGGTTCCCGTACCCGCCGGGGCCAGACACGGACCTGGGCCTGCCGGGCGAGGTGCCGGGAGGCTGACCCTTCACCTGCCCGCGCGCTGTGCCGGGCCGTACGGTGTGCGGTGGCGTGGGCGGCGATGCTGACCGCATGACCGATGCCCTGCGCCTGCCGCCCGACCTGCCGGACGATCAGCTGCCCCGCGTGCTGGGCGAGGCCCTGACCGGCCTGTACACGGGCGAGCCGCGCCTCCCGGCCCGCGCGGGCGGCCGCACGGCGGGACTGGCCGCCCTGCACGCCTGGACGGGCGAGGGGTACGCGGGCCGCAACTTCCTGGGTGGGAACGTGTCGCGCCTGAGCATGTACCTGCGGCACGGCATGCTGGGCCTGCGCGAGGTCGCCGCGCACGCCCGCGCCGTCATGCGGGGCCGCGAGCGGGACGAGTTCCTGCGGCAGTTGACCTGGGCGGAATTCTACCGGCTGGTGCTGCGCCAGGAGGGCGCGCGGGTCCTGGGGAACCTGGAGGACCCCAAGTACCCGGCCCGCTGGACGGGCACCCTGCCGGACGACGTGCGTGGGGCCCGCACCGGGCTGCCCTGCGCGGACGCCTGGGTCACGCACCTGATCCGGGACGGGTGGCTGCACAACCACGAGCGGCTGTGGTTCGCGGCGTACCTGGTGCACTGGCGCGGCGTGGACTGGCGGGCCGGGTACGCCCTGTTCCGCGAGCACCTGCTCGACGGGGACATTGCCAACAATGCCCTGTCGTGGCAGTGGGTGGCGAGCACCTTCAGCAACAAGCCGTACTTCATGAATCAGGAGAACATCGACCGCTTCAGCGGCGGCCGGTGGTGCCGCACCTGCCGGGCCGCGTGTCCGTTCCGCGCCTCGTACGGGGAACTCGAAACGCAGTTGTTCGGGACGCAGCCGTGACCGCCGCCCAGGTCCGCCGGGTCGTGTGGGTTCACGGGGACAGCCTGTCCGTCACGGACCCGGCCCTGAGCGCCTGCCCGGACGCCCCGGCGCTGTTCGTGTTCGACCGTCCGTTCCTTCAGGCGGTGCCGGTCGCGTTTCCGCGTCTGGCGTTCATGTACCAGGGTGTGCGGGACCTCGCCGCGCACCGCCCCGGCCCGACCGAGCTCCGGGTGGGGGCCGTGCCGGACGAACTCGCCGCCTTCGCCGCCGCGCACCACGCCGCCGAGCTGCACGTCACCCGCAACTTCACGCCGGACTTTGCGCGCATCGTGGACGGCCTGCGCGCCGCCCGCCCGGACCTGCGAGTCGTCATTCACGAACCGGAACGCCTGACCAGCTTCGACGGCCCGCTGCGGCGCTTCTTCGGTTTCTGGAAGAAGGTGGAACGCGAGGTGCTGCACGGCGAACCCGCCCCGGACTTCCCCCGGCGCGGCCACCGCTAGAACCCCTTAGACGGACTCCGGTTGAATGGGTGACCAACACCGTTCCATCCGGGCGTGGCGTTGGCAATCCGGCGGATGGGTGGGGGGAGGGCGAAACAATCGGAACCCGGATTACTTGCCGTGGCGGGTCAGACGCCAGAGGGTCACGCCGTTGCTGATCAGCAGGATCACGCTCAGGCCGACCATGGGCCACTCCTGCCGGGTGCCGAAACGGATGGCGAGGATGGCCCAGCCGCACATCAGCGCGGCGACCAGCCAGATGCGCCACGCGGGCGCGTTCACTGTTCGAACCTCATGCGTTCAGGGTAGCGGGTGGGGTGGGGGCCGCGCGTCCCGCCAGCCACGGTACGTTCACTTCCCCAGGCTGCTGGACAGCGCGCTGTTCAGGGCGGCCTCGGCGTTCAGGGTGCCGGCGCCGCAGCTGCGGGCGGGTTGCGGGTCGCAGTTGCCGCCGGGGAAGGGCGCGGCGGTGGACGTCAGGATGCGGCGCAGCGAGGCGGGTGTCAGGTTGGGCCGCACGCCCAGCAGCAGGCTGGCGACACCCGTCACGTGCGGCGCGGCGAGGCTGGTGCCGTTCGGGTCGCGCACGCCGCCCGCGCCGCTGACGCTGCTGACGGTCACGCCGTGCCCGACCTCCCCGCCGGGCGCGGCGAGGGCCACGCTGCGGCCCCAGTTGGCGTACGCGGGCCGCGCGCCCTGCGCGGTGACGCTGGTGACGGTCAGGACGCTGCGGCACCCGGCGGGCGAGTACCCCCCGGCGTCCGCGCCGTCGTTCGCGGCCCCGGCGATCACCAGTGCGCCGCGCGCGGTCACGGCGTCCACGGCGGCCTGCACGCGCGGGTCGCAGCGGGTCAGGGGAATGAAATCCGCGAACAGGCTGAGGTTCAGCAGCCGCGCCGGGTTCGGGTTGCTGGGTGCGCCCGGCACGGGCAGGCCTGCCGCCCACTTCAGGCCGTCCACGAGGTCCGGCACGTCGATCTGCCCGTCGGTGCCTGCCACGCGCACGTGCACGACGCGGGCGCGTGGGTTCAGGCCGGCCATGCCGCGCCCGTCGTGCGCGGCGGCGATGATGTTCGCCACGACCTCGCCGTGGAAGGCGTAGGGTCCGACGCCGCTGGCGTCGGCGTCCCGGCCGCCGCCGTCCCCGGCGCGGGCGGGATCGCTCACGAAGTCGTGGCCGTTCACGGCGCGGCCCGCGAGTTCCGGGCTGTTCACGAAGCCCGTGTCCAGCACGGCGACCGTCACGGGTTTCGCCGCCTGCACGCCGCTCAGCGCCCACGCCTGCGGCGCGCGGATGACCGGCAGCGTCCACTGCTGCGCGAACAGCGGGTCGCTGGGAGCGCTGGCCGCCCGGACCGGCTGGGCTGGCTGTGTGGCCGGCTGCGGCAGGACCGGCCGGGCGGGGGTGGGGCGCGCGGGCGCGCCGACCGGAGCGATCTCCGGCAGGGCGGGCAGGGCGGGGACGTTCAGGGCCGAGGCGGGCAGGCTGCCCAGCAGCGTGAGGCCCAGGCGGGACAGGAAGTGGGCGCGGCGCATCCCCCCAGTGTCGGGGGCTTGCCTGACGGGCAGCTGAGCGGCGCTTGGGGATACCATCACCTCATGTCACAGCCCCGCACGTCACAGGCCGCGTCATGACGGCCCCCACCCCCCCGTGGAACACGGCCCGCCCGGTGGTGGTCCTGACCGGCGCGTCCAGCGGGATCGGTCTGGCCACCGCCACGGAACTCGCCGCGCTGGGCTACGCGCTGGTGCTCGCCGCGCGCCGTGAGGACGAACTGCTTGCCCTGGCCCGCCGCCTCGACCCGTCCGGGCACCGCGTGATCGCCGTGCCGACCGACGTGACCGACGCTGGTTCGCGCCGCGCCCTGATCGCCGCCGCGCACGCCCACTTCGGGCGGATCGACGTGCTGATCAACAACGCGGGCGTCACGGTCGAGCGAGGCTGGTGGTGGGACGACCCGGACCCGCTGCGCGTCCTGCGCGTGAACCTCGACGCGCCCATCGAGTTGACCCGGCTGGTCCTGCCCGAGATGCGCGGGCGGGGCAGCGGGCACGTCGTGAACATCGGCTCGGTGGCCGGGCAGGCCGCCACGAACGGCATGTACTCCGCGAGCAAGTACGGCGTCCGGGGCTTCAGCCTCGGGTTGCGCCGCGAACTGCTCGGCAGCGGCGTGCACGTCAGCCTCGTCTCGCCGGGCTTCGTGCGGAGCGAGATGACCGCCCGCGCCCGCCTGCCCATGCCCGGCCCGGAAGTCGTGGCGCGCGCCGTGGCGGGTGTGCTGCTGCGGCCCCGCCGCGAGGTGATCGTGCCCCGCCTCTACCACCTGTTCGCGTGGCTCGACCGGCGCTTCCCGGCCCTGGGTGACCGCGTGGTGCGCCGGCTGATCGTGCGGCGCTACGACCACACCGGGAAGTAGGCCGGGAGTGGGTGCGGCTTGACAGGGGCGATCGGGTTGCCCGCACGCTGCCACCCATCACCCATGAGCGGCGCGTCAAGGTGGGCCTTACGTCGGGCCAAGTGGGGTTCATGGGCGGGTCACGCGGTGGGTGGGTGTGGGGGGGGAGGCTGGGGGCATGAGTGATCAGGATGCCCGCCAGAGCCAGCCGCAATTCGAGATGCAGGACCCCCGCGCGCAGTACCCGGCCCCGCCGTTCCCGCGTCAGCCGCAGGACGCGCCGGGCCTCGCGTCGGCCATGCAGCCCCTGCCGGATCACGGCGAGGACAGTTACGTCGGCCTGGGCCGCCTGCAGGGCCGCCGGGCGTTGATCACGGGCGCGGACTCCGGCATCGGGCGGGCCGTGGCGATCGCCTTCGCCCGTGAGGGCGCGGACGTCGCCCTGAGCTACCTGCCGCAGGAGGAGCAGGACGCGCGGGAGGTCGTGGCGCTGATTGAGGCGGCGGGCCGCAAAGCTGTGGCGCTGCCGGGCGACATCACCGACGAGGCGTTCAGCCGCGGCCTCGTCACGCGGGCCGTGCAGGAGCTGGGCGGGCTGGACATCCTGGTGAACAACGCCGGGAAGCAGGTGTCGCAGCCGGGCATCGCGGACATCACGACCGAGCAGTTCGACCTGACGTTCCGCACGAACGTGTACGCCATGTTCTGGCTCACGCAGGAGGCCGTCCGGCACATGGGCGCGGGCGCCAGCATCATCAACACGACCAGCATCCAGGCGTACCGGCCCAGCCCCAACCTGCTGGACTACGCGAGCACCAAGGCGGCCATCGTGGCGTTCACGCAGGCGCTCGCGCAGCAACTGGGTGCGCGCGGCATCCGCGTGAACGCGGTCGCGCCCGGCCCGTTCTGGACGCCCCTGCAACCCAGCGGCGGGCAGCCGCAGGAGAAGGTCATGCAGTTCGGCAAGGACACCCCGCTGGGCCGCCCCGGCCAGCCGGCCGAACTGGCCGCCATGTACGTGTTCCTGGCGTCGCAGGAGAGCAGTTACACCAGCGGCAGCACGCTCGGCGCGACCGGCGGGATGGTCCTGTTCTGAACGCCGCGCCGGGTGAGGACCGCCCCCCCATCCTGACGGTCGCGGGCCGGGCCGTTACACTGGGCGGGTGAATCCAGTAACGACTGCGTTCAAGACCCTGCAGCCCATGCTGGAGCGCGCCCTGCTGGCGGCCGATCAGGCGTTCAGTACCTTCATCCAGCCGCGCCGGGCCCGCGGGAAGCTGCTGCTGCAGCCGTACGTGGGCTGGGGCACGCCCGCCCAGGTGGAACTGATGGGCCGGGTGCTGCTGCCGCGCACCATGCAGCCCGCCCGCAAGGGGGACCGCCGCCTGCGGAACGCGCAGAACGTCCTGCGCCGCCTGCTGTCCCGCGAGGTGGGCGGCGTGACGGTCACGGGCACCCTCGACGGTCAGCAGGTCAGCGCCATCAGCGACGCCGACGGGTACTTCACGCTGATCTTCACGCCGCAGGTGCCGCTGCCCGGCGGGTGGCATCAGGCGGCCCTGACGCTCGAAGGCCGGGACGTGACCGCCACGGCGCGCGTGCAGGTCGTCGCGGACGCCCGCTTCGGCGTGATCAGCGACCTCGACGACACGGTCATCCAGTCGGACGTGACCAGCCTGCCGCGCATGCTCGCCACCGTCCTGACCGGCAACGCCCGCACAAGGTTGCCGTTCCCCGGCGTCGGCGCCCTGTACCGCGCCCTGACCCGCGACGGCGAGGCCCGCAACCCGATCTTCTACGTGTCCAGCAGCCCCTGGAATTTCTTCGACCTGCTGTGGCAGTTCCTGGATTACCGCCGCATTCCGCTGGGGCCGATGTTCCTTCGCAACTGGGGCGTGGACCTGCTCGGCGGGCACGGCGGGTACAAGCACGGCGTGATCGAACGGATCTTCACGCGCTTCCCGGACCTGAACTTCGTGCTGATCGGTGACAGCGGCGAGAAGGACCCGGAAATCTACGCCGAGGTCGTGCGCCGCCACCCGGGCCGCGTGCTGGCCGTGTACATCCGCGACGTGACCGAGGGCGCCCGTGACAGCGGCGTCCTGAAACTCCGCGAGGAGGTCCGCAGGACCGGCGCGGACCTCGTGCTGGCCGCCGACAGCCTGAACGCCGCCAGTCACGCCATGGCCATGGGCCTGATCACTGCCGGCGAGTACCGCAGCGTCCTGACCAGCGTGGCCCGCACCTACGAGACCTGAAGCAGACGGAACCCGCTTCGGCTCCCGCTCGCTCTGCGGCGCAGCTCTACGGGTCGCATCCGCTCGGATTGAACGGCTTTGTAAGCCATTCAATCCGAGTCCGTATGACTGCTCTGTCCCGGATGGGGGTTACGGGCGGGGGCAGCGGTACAGTTTGACGCTGCGGGCCTGCAGGTTCGTTTCCTGGCCGGCCGTCACGGTCTCGCGGGCCTGATCGTCGCCCGTGTCGAGCAGCAGTTCCCAGTGCTGGCAGCCGGCGAGGTCCGGCAGCGTGAACGGCAGGTCCACGTGCGAGGCGTTCAGCAGCAGCAGCAGGTGGTCGTCCAGCAGCGGCCGGCCCTGGCTGTCCAGGTCGTCCAGGCCGTTGCCGTCCAGGAAGATGCCCATGCTCTGCGTCTGGGGGTTGTTCCAGTCCTCGTCGCTCATCTCGGCGCCGTCGAAGCGCAGCCAGACGATGTCCCGCACGTTCTCGCCGCGGATGGTGCGGCCGCTGAAGAATTTGCGGCGGTGCAGGGCCGGGTGCGCCTTGCGCAGCGCGATGACCTTCTTCGTGAAGGCCAGCAGGCCCTCGTCGAGGTTCGCCCAGTCGTACCAGCTGATCTCGTTGTCCTGGCAGTAGGCGTTGTTGTTGCCGCCCTGGGTGCGGCCGATCTCGTCGCCGCCCAGCAGCATCGGGGTGCCCTGCCCGAGCAGCAGGGTCGCCAGGAAGTTGCGCTGCTGGCGGGCGCGCAGCGCGTTGATCTCGGTGTCGTCGGTCTCGCCTTCGACGCCGCAGTTCCAGGTGATGTTGTGGTTGTGGCCGTCGTTGCCGCCTTCCTGGTTGGCGTCGTTGTGTTTCTGCTCGTACGTGACGGTGTCACGCAGCGTGAAGCCGTCGTGGGCGGTCACGAAGTTGATGCTGGCGTACGGTTTGCGGCCGTCGTTCTGGTACAGGTCGCTGCTGCCGGTCAGGCGGTACCCGATCTCGGAGGCCAGGCCGCCGTCGCCCTTCCAGAAGGCGCGCATGTCGTCGCGGTAGATGCCGTTCCACTCGGCCCAGTTCACGGGGAAGTTCCCGACCTGGTAGCCGCCCTCACCGACGTCCCAGGGTTCGGCGATCAGTTTCACCTGACTGATGACCGGGTCCTGGTGGATGATCGTGAAGAAGCCCGAGAGCTGATCGACCTCGTGCAGGCCGCGTGCCAGGGTGCTGGCGAGGTCGAAGCGGAAACCGTCGACGTGCATCTCGGTGACCCAGTAACGCAGGCTGTCCATGATCAGCTGCAGCGTCTGCGGGTGGCGGACGTTCAGGCTGTTGCCGGTGCCGGTGTAATCGAAGTAGAAGCGCGGGTCCTCGGCCACCAGCCGGTAGTACGTGGGGTTGTCGATGCCCTTGAAGGACATGGTCGGGCCCATGTGGTTGCCCTCGGCGGTGTGGTTGTACACGACGTCCAGGATGACCTCGATGCCGGATTCGTGCAGCGCCTTGACCATCTGCTTGAATTCGTCCACGGCCCCGGCGGGGTTGCCCCTGCGGGCCTCGGCGCTGTAGCGCACGTCCGGCGCGAAGAACGACAGGGTGCTGTACCCCCAGTAGTTGGTGAGGCCCTTGTCGAGCAGGAAGGGGTCGTCCACGTGCTGGTGCACGGGCATCAGTTCGATGCTGGTGATGCCCAGTTCACGCAGGTAGAACAGGATGGGTTCGGTGGCGATCCCGGCGTAGGTGCCGCGCAGTTCGTCCGGCACGTCCGGGTGGGTCATGGTGAGGCCCTTGACGTGCGCCTCGTAGATCACGGCCTGATGGAACGGGATCTCGGGGCGGCGGCTGTTTCCCCAGTCGAAGCTGGGGTCCACGACGATGCCCAGCGGCGCGCCCCGCTGCTCCTGCTGCTGCATGACGCTGTCGTCCTCGCCCGGCACGTACCCGAACACACCCTCGTCGAAGCGTTCGGTGCCGTCGAGCGCCTTGGCGTAGGGATCGAGCAGCACGACGTTCGGGTTGAAGCGCAGGCCGCGTTCCGGGGCGTACTCGCCGTGCACGCGGTAGCCGTAGCGCTGGCCCGGCTGCACGCCGGGCAGGTAGGCGTGCCACACGAAGGCGGTCTGCTCGCGCAGCGGCAGGCGGGTCTCGCGGCCCTGCTCGTCGAACAGGCACAGTTCCACGCCGCTGGCGTTCTCGGAGTACAGGGCGAAGTTGGTGCCCTGGCCGTCCCAGGTGGCTCCCAGGGGATAGGGGCGGCCGGGACGCAGGTGGGGCTGGGTGGGGGTCGTCATGTGCGTGAATCTCCTTTGGGAAGCCGTGCCTTCCCGCACTGCGTCGGGCGTGGGGCAGGGTGTTCAGGCAGTGGATGGGGCAGGGGAGCAGGGGTGCGCGGCGGCTCGGCGACCGGGAGCCGCACGCGGCGGCGCCAGGGGCGCCTGTGTGGAAACGTTACCAGATGCTCCCGGGATTCCTGTACAGCGCGGCACAAAACCAAGTGACGCTCAAGGGACCTCTCATGGCCCTCACGCACGGGCACGCGGCGGGGCGCCAGCGCCCGGATCATCGGCCGTTCAGACGGACTCCGATGGACTGGCGTGCAACGCCGCCGGGTCCGGGCGGATGCGACCCGGAGAGCTGCCCTGCAGAGCAGGAGAGAAACGCCCCTCCGGACGTGGAGTCGGCAACCCGGTGCTGTTCCGGGTGGTGAACGAAACAGACGGAAGCCGTATCAGGACGCCGCCCCTGCCCGGATCCGGGCAGGGGCGGCGGGCCGTGCGGGAACCGCTCAGAATTCCAGGCGACCGCGCGGGCCGCTCAGGCGGGCCAGTTTCTCGGGCGTCCACAGTTCGTAGGTGTACATCGGGTACTGCCGTTTGAAACGCCCCACGCGGTCCCAGACTTCACGGGACTCGAAGGGAATGACCAGGATCAGGCGGATCACGCTGTCCTCGGCGTCGTAGATGTAGAAGTCGAAGTGGAAGGACTGCTCGCTGCCGCGGTCCGTGAACAGCGGGAACGCGAAGGGCCGGTAGCGCCACGCCTTCTTCTTCTCGGTCAGGATCTTCGCCGCAACCCGCTTGAGGTTGCTGTCCGGGAAGGTCAGCGTCTCGCCGTCCCGGTCGCGGAAGGCCGCGTCGGGTGCGGGGGCGTCCAGTTGCACGCGCTTGAGTTCCGGCAGGGCCTTCTTGCCCGGTTTGGGTGGGCTGCGCCGGGCCGGGCCGCCCGAGGTGAAGCGCCGTTCGACCGCGCCGCGGCCCTCGCTGCGGCCCTCGTCACTGCGGCTGCCCTCGCCGGGTTTGCGCCGCGCGGGATTCTCGCCGCTGCGGCTGCCGCTCACGCCGCCACGTCCGCCTGCCGCGCCTGCCCGGCCGGGGCGGGCGTCACTGCCGCGCGGGCCGGGCGGGCGGTCACTGCGGGTCTCGCTGCGGGTGTCCCGGCGCGGTCCGTCCTTGCGGTCCGTGCCGCCCGTGTCCCGCGCCGGGCGGGCCGGTTTGATGGTGTCGCGCGTGATGCCACCGCGACCCTGAGCTGTATTGCGTTGTGGGGCTCGGCCCCGTGAACCTTTCTTTGGCCCCGTCATCCCTTCAGTCTAGAGCATCCGGGGAAGGCCTCCGTCCCGCCCGGACGGAGTGCCGGCGCCGGGGCTCACTTCGCGAGGGTGCGGATCAGGTCGAGGTTCACGAAGCGGTTCAGGTCCGGGACGTCCCGCGCGAAGCCCGCTTCCTTGTTCAGCTGCGCGTACTCCGCGAGGGTCTTGAGGTTGATGTCCCAGGTGACGCGCGTGCGGGCCAGCGCCTTGAACAGCTCGTTCGTGTTGGGGCGCTTGCCGGTGAAGGCGTAGATCTGCTCGGCGACTGCCTTCTGCGCGCCCGCGTTGCTGCCCTTGATGTAACTGATCGCGGCGAGGTGTCCTTTCAGCAGCCCCTTGAGGGTCTCGGGGTTCGCGGCGGCGTACTTCGTGTTCATGGTCAGGACGGTGGTGGTGTAGTTGCCGCCCTCCCAGATGCCCTTCTCGTTCACGATCAGTTTCGCGCCCTGCGTTTCCATGACGGCGCCCCAGGGTTCCTGCACGAGCGCGGCGTCCACCTGTTTCGCGGCGAACGCGGCGGGCATGTTCGCCGGGTCGATGGGCACGATGGTGACGGTGCCGCCCTCGTCGGTGGCTTTCAGGCCGCTCTCGTGCAGCAGGTGACGCAGGCTGATGTCCTGCGTGCTGCCGCGCGTGGGGACCGCGACCTTCTTGCCGGCCAGGCCCCTGACGTTGCGCACGCCGCTGTCCTTGCGGGCGACCAGCACCGCCCCGGCGTTCGCGGCCCCGGCGTACACCTGGATGGGCACGCCGCGCATGAAGGCGTTCATGGCGGGGCCGGGGCCGACGTACGCGGCGTCGATGGCGCCGGCGGCGAAGGCCTCGTTGATCTGGCTGCCGTTCGCGAATTCCCGGACGACCAGCTTCACGCCGTCCGGGAGGTTCTTCTGGATCAGGCCGCGCTGCACGCCGACCAGTCCGGCGGCGTGCGTGACGTTGGGGAACACGCCCAGGCGCAGTTCTTTCGCCTGCTGCGCGCTGGCGCTGGCGATCAGGGAGAGGGTCAGGAGGGGCAGGAGGGCACGCTTCATTCCGGGCAGCATAGCAGAACAGTTTACCTAATTTGTAATCTGCTTGGCGATGGCCGGTCCCGGCCCCCCGGCCACCCCGCTCACACGGACTGCCGTTTGTTCCGCCGACAATCCGCAACTTCACCGGATTGCCAGCGCCACGTCCGGAGGGGCGTTTCTCTCCTGCCCACTCCACCCGGGTTGAAAGGGTTTGCAATCCTTTCAACCGGAGTCCGGCTCAGGCAGCACCACCCCCCGCCCCTGCCGCTTGCCGCGCAGCAGCAGGTCGTCGGCGCGGCGCAGCGCCCCCAGCAGGTCGCCGCCACGCAACGCCGCCACACCCGCCGTGAACGACAGCCGGAACGTCGCCGGCAGGCCCGCGATCCGCAGCTCCCCCAGCGACGCCAGCGTGCCCTGCAGGGTCCGCTGCGCCTCACCCACCGACCGGCCGGGCGACACCACCACGAACTCCTCACCACCGAACCGCGCCAGCAGCTCCCCCGCCGCCAGACGCCCCGCCAGGTGCTGCGCGAACGCCCGCAACACCCGGTCCCCACCGTCATGCCCGTACCGGTCGTTCACCCGCTTGAAGTGATCGATGTCCAGGATCGCCACCGCCGTCCCGTCCGGCAGCGAGCCCGTCAGCGTCGCCACGCGCGTCATCAGGAAATGCCGGTTGTGGACGCCCGTCAGCTCGTCGGTCAGGCTGACCCGCTCGGCCTGCCGGTGCAGCGCTTCGAGGTCCGCCAGCGCCGCCCGCAGCGCTCCGTTCTGCTGCCGCTGCGACTGCGCCTCCCACTCGGCCAGCGCGGTGCGGTGCAGCACCTCCAGCGCCCGCACCCGCCGCTGCTGCTCCTCGGCGTGCTCGCGCCGCAGCAGCTGCAGGTGCGCCCGCGCGTGACGCAGCGCCCCCACGGCGTCGCCCCGTTCCTCCAGCACCTCCGAGAGCAATTCCCGCATGGACAGCTGCGCCACGATCATCCCGGCCGCGTCTGCCCGCGCCAGTTGCGTCTCGAGTACCTCCTGCGCCTCGGCCAGCCGGCCACTGCGCCGCAGCAGGTGCACCATCGGCGGCACCGACACCCACAGCGGCCGCCCGGGCCCGGCATCCTGCTTCACCAGCGCCCGCCGCAGCCACTCCTCACCCTGCGCGGCGCGCCCCTGCGCGAGCGCCACCTCGCCCAGCCGCGCCAGCACCAGCACCTCCATGAAGTGATGCCCGTGCGCCCTGGCGAGGTCCAGCGCCTCGTGGTACCGCGCAGTGGCCTCCTCCGGCCGCTCCAGCGCGTCCAGCAGCTCGCCCTCACTCCAGGCGACGTACGTGAGCCCCACCCCGTGCGCCAGCGCCGTGAACACCTCCCGGGCCGCACGCAGGTACGTCCGCGCGTGCGCGGGATCCCGCCGCGTGTGCATGACCCCCAGGTCGTGCAGCGTGCAGCCCTCGGTCTCCCGGTCCCCGTTCGCGCGGCAGGCGGCCAGCTGCGTGCCCAGCAGTTCCAGCGCGCCCTCCCACTCCCCGAGTTCCAGCAGCGCGCACGACCGCACGTTCAGCGCCCGCGAGTACCACCATGACGACGGCTGCTTTTCCAGCACCGCCAGCGCCTGCCCCGTTGCCTCCAGCGCCTCGGCCTGCCGCGCCTCCCGGAACTGCAGGTAGCTGTCCGTCACCTGCCACGCCGCCCGCTCCGGCGCCGTCATCGGCGCGTCCCGGACCTGCCCGAGCAGCGTCCACGCACGGGCAGGTTCGAGTTCACGCCGTCGCCACGCCTCCTGAAGCACGCGGTCCACTGGGGTCATAGGCAAGTATAGGCCGCGCCCTCCCCCTGACCGGTACCCCCCGGACACCCTCCCCCCGCCGGCCCTTCCCACCGTGGCCGGGGAGAGGGGGCCCGGCGGTCACCGTGCAGACGCCCGACCCCGCCCATGCGCCGGATGGCCAACGAAGCAGACGGAACCCGCTTTTCCCCTCCTCTGCGGAGCAGCTCTCCGAGTCGGTATCATACGGATTCCGTTTGTTTCGCCAACAATCCGCAACTTCACCGGATTGCCGGCTCCACGCCCGAAACCCGTGTTGCTCCCACTCGCTTCGCTCGGATTGAACGGGCTTTACAGCCCATTCAATCGGAGTCCGTATCAGTACTGGCGGCCGAAGATCACGCGTTTGCCGTAGGCGCTGGGCCTGGCGCACTTCACGCACTGGCCCTCGCCGCTTTCGTTGAAGAACTCGGCGTCGTCCAGGGGAACGTTGCGGGTGGTGGCCTTGGTGGCCTCCTTGATGCTCTTCTCGCAGTCGGCGTCCCCGCAGTGGTACGCGCGCACCCAGTTGCCGTCCTCGATCCTCGCGGCGAAGGTCTCGAAGTCGTCCACGGGGATGGTGTGCTCCAGCATGAAGCCCGTGGCGCGGCTGAGCAGCCAGTCGTGAATGCCGTCCAGGCGGGCGTTCATGCCAGTCACGGCCTCGGCGCGGGGCAGGGTTTCCTTCTCGTCGCCGTTGCGGTTCTTCACGACGACCACGCCGCTCTCCAGGTCGCGGGGGCCGAGTTCGATGCGCACGGGCACGCCCTTGAGTTCCCAGTCGTTGTACTTGAAGCCGTTCGTCACGCCGTCGCGTTTATCGACCTTGACCTTCACACCCTGGGCGCGCAGTTCGGCGGCCAGCTTCTCGCCTTCTTCCACCATCTGATCGAAGTTGTCCTTGCGGCCCACGGGAATCACGACCACCTGAATGGGCGCGATGCGGGGCGGCATGATCAGCCCGAAGTCGTCGCCGTGCGTCATGATGATCGCCCCGATGATGCGGCTGGAAATGGCCCAGGAGGTCGTGTGCGCGAACTCCTCGCGCTGCTCGCGCGTCTGGAACTTCACGTCGAAGGCCCGGCTGAAGTTCTGCCCCAGGTAGTGTGACGTTCCGCTCTGGAGGGCCTTCCCGTCACGCATCATGCCCTCGATGGAGTACGTGGCGACCGCCCCGGCGAAGCGCTCGCTGGCGGTCTTCTCGCCGCGCACCACGGGCAGCGCCAGCACGTCCCGGCAGAACTCGTGGTAGATGTCCAGCATCTGCCGCACCTCGCCGCGCGCCTCGGTCTCGTCGGCGTGCGCGGTGTGCCCCTCGTGCCAGTAGAACTCGCTGGTGCGCAGGAACGCCTTCGTGCGCAGCTCCGCGCGGAACACGCTGCCCCACTGGTAGTGCAGGAACGGCAGGTCACGGTAGGAGTTCAGCCAGCCGCTCCACATGTGCCCGATGATCGTCTCGCTGGTGGGGCGCATCACGTACGGCTCGGCCAGTTCCTCGGTGCCGATCTTGTTCACCGTGAACAGCTCCGGCGCGAAACCCTCCACGTGATCCGCTTCCTTGGTAATAAAGCCCATGGGGATCAGCGTGGGGAAGATCAGCGACTCGTGCCCGGTCGCCTTGAACCGGTCGTCCAGCCAGCGCTGGATGTTCTCCCACAGCGCGCTGCCGTAGGGCCGCACGACCATCGCGCCCGCCACCGGGCTGTTGTCGGCCAGGTCGGCCTTCTTCACGACCTCGTTGTACCAGTCGTTGAAATCCACGCTCTGGGGCGTCACGCCGTACTGCTGCGCCTTCTTGTCCTGTTTGCCGCCGTCCTTAGTCATCGCCCCGCATGATACCGGGCCGGGGCAGAGGCCCGCGTCGGCCATCCGCGCACGCGCCCGCTGCGCCGAAAGGCCGATTCCGGTGTCTGGGCGCTGAGCGCGTGACGGTTCGCTCAAGGGCGCGTGACGGGGGCCTGAAGGGTGCTGTCATGGGGGGGCCATGTTCGCGGCCCAGACTGCCCGCATGACGAGGATGAATGCCGGAGAGATCAGCGACCGTATCGCCCAGAACCTCAAGGCGCGCCTGGAGCAGGGCGGCGAGCACCTGCAGGTGAAGGACGTGAACGGCGAGCACGTGGGGACCGTGGACCACATGGACGGCGGGCGCGTGAAACTCACGAAGAACGACAGCGCCGACGGGCAGCATCACTACCTGACCCTGGATCAGGTGGAGAGCGTGGACGATGTGGCGGTGTACCTGAACGTGGAGCGCAGCGCGATCGCGTAATCCCGGTGGACCCCCTGCGGGCGGTGTGGTGGGCAGGTCACGCCGCCCTGTCCGTTGCCCGTGCAGGGCGGAGGAACGTTGGGGTCCGCTGAAGCCTTGCTGAGGGAGCCTGAAGGTCCCGCTCAGGAGGCCGCTGCGGGGCGGGCATAGGGTGGAACGGTTCGACGTCGTACGACCTGCCGCCACACGGCCTGCGGTCCTGCCGCCCATCCCGCCCCTTTTGACCGGAGGTTCCCATGCCCACGATTCAGACGAAGCACGCCCACGCCCCGCAGACCGAGCTGTACTACGAGACCTACGGCGAGGGCCGCCCGGTCGTGCTGATTCACGGGTGGCCGCTGTCGGGCCGCATGTGGGAGGGGCAGATCGACGCGCTGCGCCGCGCCGGGTATCAGGTGATCGCGTACGACCGCCGCGGCTTCGGCCAGAGCGGCAAGACCGCGACCGGCTACACGTACGACGTGTTCGCCAGTGACCTGAAGGACCTGCTGGAGGAACTGAACCTGACCGACGTGACCCTGGTGGGCTTCAGCATGGGTGGGGGCGAGGTCAGCCGCTACGCCGGGCTGTACGGCACGGACCGCGTGCGCAGCGCGATGCTCGTGGCGTCCGTCGCGCCATACCTGCTCAGGACCGCCGACAACCCGGACGGCGGCATGAGCCTCGAGGACATCGAGGGCATGGTGAGGCAGGTGGCGCAGAACCGCCCGCAGTTCCTGGCCGGGTTCACGAGGAAGTTCCTGAACTGGGACGAGAACGGTAGGGAGCTGGGCGACGGGTTCCTGGACTTCGCGGCCATGATGTACCTGCAGGCGTCCCCGGTGGCGACGCAGGCGTGCGTGCGTGCCTTCGGCGAGACGGACTTCCGCGCGGATCTGGCGAAGCTGACCGTGCCGACGCTCGTCGTGCACGGCGACAGGGACCAGATCGTGCCGCTGGCGGCGAGTGGGCAGCGCGTGCCGCAGTACGCGCCGAACGCCGAGTTGCATGTGATGACGGGTGCGCCGCACGGCCTGAACGCCACGCACAACGACGAGTTCAATGAGATTCTGCTGGAATTCGTGGCCCGCTGAGTACGGGTGTGGGGGCCGGTCGGGACTGTTCCGGACCGGCCCTCTCCGTCGCCGGGCAGCGAAGCACAGCGCGGCAGGGGAGGGAGTGCGGGCGTCCCGTGGTGAGCGCGGCACCAGCATATTGGAAACAGTTCCAAAAAGTGTTTATGCTGAGGGGCATGCCGCACACAGACCCCTCCCGGACGCTCCTGGCCGGCCAGCTCCGGCAGGCGTTCGACGATGACCGCGACGCTGATACCTTCCTGCTGCGCCTCGACCGCTACGGCCCGGAACTGACGGCCAGCCTCCAGGCGGTGTACGGCGACGCCGCCCCCGCCCTGATGGACCGCCTGCTGGAACTCATGCTGCACGCCTACCACGCCCGCCCCGCCGACCTGAAACGCCTGGACGAGGCCCGCCTGCTGCGCCCGGACTGGCTCCAGGCCCCCGGCATGCTCGGGTACGTGGCGTACACCGACCGCTTCGCCGGAACCCTCAGGGGCGTGCGCGACCGCCTGGACTACCTGCAGGACCTGGGCGTCACGTACCTGCACCTGATGCCGCTGCTGCAACCCCGCCCCGGCGAGAACGACGGCGGGTACGCCGTGGCCGACTACCGCGCCGTGCGCAGCGACCTGGGCAGCATGGACGACCTGTCCGCCCTAGCCGCCGACCTGAGGGTGCGCGGCGTGAGCCTCGTGCTGGACCTCGTGCTGAACCACGTGGCGCAGGAACACGGGTGGGCGCAGAAAGCCCGCGCGGGCGACCCCACGTACCGCGCGTACTTCCACGTCTTCCCGGACCGCGCCATGCCCGACGCGTACGAACGCACCCTGCCCGAGGTCTTCCCGGACTTCGCGCCCGGCAACTTCACCTGGAACGAGGAAGCCGGCGGGTGGGTCTGGACGACCTTCAACACCTACCAGTGGGACCTGAACTGGAGTAACCCCAGCGTGCTGGCCGAGTTCGTGGACATCATCCTGCACCTCGCCAACCGGGGCGTGGAGGTCTTCCGCCTGGACGCCATCGCCTTCATGTGGAAACGCCTGGGCACCGACTGCCAGAACCAGCCGGAAGTGCATCACATCACCCAGGCCCTGCGCGCCTGCGCCCGCATCGTCGCGCCCGCCGTGGCCTTCAAGGCCGAGGCCATCGTCGCGCCCGCCGACCTGATCCACTACCTCGGGACCGGCGAGCACCACGGACGGGTCAGTGACATGGCGTACCACAACTCGCTGATGGTGCAGCTCTGGAGCAGCCTCGCCAGCCGCGACACCCGCCTGTTCGCCGAGGCGCTGCGCGTCTTCCCGCCCAAACCCACGAACACCACCTGGGGCCTGTACGTCCGCTGCCACGACGACATCGGCTGGGCCATCAGCGACGCCGACGCCAGCCGCGCCGGCCTGGACGGCGCCGCCCACCGGCACTTCCTGAGCGACTTCTACAGCGGCGGGCACCCCGGCACCTTCGCGCGTGGCCTGGTGTTCCAGTTCAACCCGCAGACCGGTGACCGCCGCATCAGCGGCACGGCCGCCAGCCTCGCCGGCCTGGAAGCCGCGCTGGACGCCGGTGACCCCCGCCGCACCGACGACGCCGTGCGCCGACTGCTGCTGCTGCACGCCGTCACCCTGGGCTTCGGCGGCCTGCCCCTGCTGTACATGGGCGACGAACTGGCCCTCCTGAACGACCATTCCTTCGCCGACATTCCCGAACACGCCGCCGACAACCGCTGGGTCCACCGCCCCCGCATGGACTGGGAACGCGCCGCCGACGCCCAGGCCAACCCCGGCACCCCGCACGGCCGCGTGAACGCCGGGCTGCGCCACCTGATCGGCGTCCGCCGGAGCCTGCCGCACCTGCACGCGGGCATCGAGAGCCACCCCGTCCACAGCCCGGACCCCTGCGTGCTGCTGCTGCGCCGCGACCACCCGCTGGGCGTCATGCTGGCCGCGTACAACTTCAGCGAACACACCATCGACTTCCCCGCCTGGGCGCTGCGCGATCACCTGGGCGACCACGCCCTGGACCACGTGGCGGGCAGCGCCTTCAACCTGGGTGGCGGCGCCGTCACGCTCGAACCGTACCGCGCGCTGTGGCTCACGCAGGCCTGAAGCGGGCGCACCGGCACGTGAAGGTGAAGGCTTCATGGGGCCGCGCCCACCAATGCGCCGGCCGGACAGGCAGGATGAAGGCGGCGCGGCCCCGCGCCCGGAGGTCCGCCCCATGACCCGCAAGCGCCCCATCCGGATTCCCACCGAGACACTCCTGGACGCTGCCCGCAGCGCCGCCGACCGCCTCGCGCACCTGAGCCGCGACCCGCAGGTCCGCCGCGACGCCGCCCGGGTCGCGCAGGCGGTCGGCAGCCTCCTGACGTCCATCCGGCAGGCGGGGAAACCCCCACCGCGCCGCTGAACGCTCCCGGCGGCCGGCCCGCCTCCGAACCTGCACCTGCGGCCCCCCGCCCTGTCCGGGGGGCCGCGCTCAGGTGCGGTCTTCTTCGGCACCCGCTTGCGCTACGCTGCGCGGCATCCCACTGCTGTACCGGAGGTTCCCATGACGCGACTTCAGACCGCTGCCCGTTCCGTGCCCGCCGTTCCTGCCGGGGTCATGGCCGCCTGATCCGGACTCTGACTGTGCCCAGATTCATGGCCCGGAGTCCCGGCGCGCCCCTCTGACCCGGCCCCTGCCCCGAGGTCACTTCATGTCCACTGCTTTTACCCTTCAGGCGGCCACGCCCGACACGCTGACCGACATTCACGCCCTGCACCCCGACCCCGCCGAGGCGGCCCGCCGCTTGAGCGTCACGCAGGAGCGCGTGCGGGCCGGTCAACTCGACCCGGCGCGGTTCCTGCTGCTGCGCGCCGGCGGTGCCGTGCAGGGGGTGTGCTTCATCGGGCCGAACGCCCGCGTGCCCCTGTTCCCCACCTACCGCACGGACACGCCCGCCGACGCCCTGACCGCGTTCCTGCGGGAGCTGCGCCGCCGCGTCTCGGACACTCCCGACCGGCAACTGCTGCTGGACGACACGCTGGTCACGCCGCGCCCGGAGGAGGCGGTGCAGGCCGGCTGGGTGCCCGACTCGCAGCAGGTGCTGTACCGCACGGACCTGCGCGCCCGGTCCCACGCGCCCGACCCGGACGTGACGCCTGTTCATCCGGACGATCCCGGTGTGGCGGAAGCGCTGCGGGAGCTGGGCCGCCCGGACTGGGAGGCCGCCGGGGGCTGGACCCTGCACGCCCTGCGCCGGGAGGGGCAGGTGCTGGCCCTCGGCGCGACCGGCCCCGGTGGCCGCCCCGGCGAGGCTGGCCTCGACCTGATCGGCGTGCGGCCCGCGCAGCGCGGGCGCGGGTACGGTGCGCGGCTGCACGCGCACCTGCTGGGCGTGGCCGCACAGACCTTCGCCTCGCACACGGGCGGCACCGACGCCGGGAACCACGCCATGCGCCGCACCTTCGAACGCAGCGGCAGCGTCCTCAGCGCCACCCAGGCCTACTACCGGCAGGCCTGACCGGCCCTGGCCCACCCCTTGACCCGCGTGCGCGTGCCCGCGTATAGTTCTCTCTTGGTCAAGTGGGGCAGGGCGACCAACAGTCTGTGGATCACGCGTCACTGACACGTCCTCCCGCCAGGCGGCCCGAAACCCCAGACGGAAGCCCCCGTGACGGGGTGCGACCGGACTACAAGGAGGCAATCACCATGCCTAAAATGAAGACCCTGAAAAGCGCCACGCGCCGGATCAAGATCACCGGCACCGGCAAAGTCATGGCGTTCAAGAGTGGCAAGCGCCACCAGAACACCGGCAAGAGCGGCAACGAAATCCGCGGCAAGGGCAAGGGCTTCGTCCTCGCCAAGAGTGAATGGGCACGCATGAAACTCATGCTGCCGAAGGGGAAGTGAAGTAGATGCCTCGCGCCAAAACCGGGATCATCCGTCGCCGCCGTCACAAGAAAGTCCTGAAGCGCGCCAAGGGCTTCTGGGGCAGCCGCAGCAAGCAGTACCGCAACGCGTTCCAGACCCTGCTGAACGCCGCGACCTACGAGTACCGCGACCGCCGCAACAAGAAGCGTGACTTCCGCCGCCTGTGGATCCAGCGTATCAACGCCGGCGCCCGCCTGCACGGCATGAACTACTCCACCTTCATCGGTGGTCTGAAGCGCGCGAACATCGACCTGAACCGCAAGGTGCTGGCCGACATCGCCGCCCGTGAGCCCGAGGCCTTCAAGGCCCTGGTCGAAGCGGCCAAGAACAGCAAGTAAAACGGCTGACACGAACGCCGCCGCCCTTCCGGAAACGGGGGGCGGCGGTGTTCGTCTGGTTCAGGGTTGTCCCGGTTCGTCCTGAAAGATGTCCTCGATCGGGACGCCGAACAGTCGGGCGAGTTTGAAGGCCAGTGGCAGGCTGGGGTCGTACTTGCCGGTTTCCAGGGCGTTGATGGTCTGGCGGGATACGTCCAGCGCCTCGGCCAGGGCCCCCTGGGTCATGTTGCGTTCGGCCCGCAGGACTTTCAGCCGGTTGTTCATTCCGGTGCCTGCGTGTCCCGGCGGGTCAGGAGGGCGTGCGTGCCGGCCAGGGTCAGCCAGCCCAGGTACGACAGGCTGATCAGGGCGGTGGCCGGGACGGTTTCGTGGGGGCTGGCGGCGCTGATCAGGGCGGTGAGGGTCAGGGCGGTCAGCGTGACGGTCAGGGCGGCGGCGGCGGCGAGCAGCAGGACATGACGGCCGTACTCGTCGCTGTCGCGGTAGTGAAAGCTCAGGCGCGCGGCGTCCAGGAGTGGAATGGCGGCCAGCAGGGCGGTGGCGGTCAGGTTGACCTGTCCGCGCGGGCCCAGGATGAGGGCTGCCAGGATGCCCAGTACGCACGCGCCGGTCAGGGCGGCCAGCAGGGTCTGGTGCCGGGCGTAGCGGCGGGCGCGGGTCACTGGCGCAGGTCGCGGGCGACGTTGCGGGCGGCGATGACGAGCAGAACGGCGGCGGCGGCGACGGTCAGCCAGTAGGCGAGGTGGGTGACGGTTCCGGAGTGGGGGTGGCTGCTGGTCTGGCCCATAAGGACCAGGGGGGCGCCCGAGACGGCGACGAGGGTGAGGAGCTGGAGGGTTGCAGGGGTCAGGTTGTTCATGTCATCTCTCCTTGTCTTTAGGTCAAGCTTGCTTGACAGAAGAGTAAAGCAGACACGACATGATGTCAAGCTTGCTCGTCTTATACGGACTCCGATTGAATGGCTTACAAAGCCGTTCAATCCGAGCGAAGCGAGTGGGAGAAAACCGGGTTCCGGACGTGGAGTTGACAGATCGGTGGTGTTCCGATCTGTTAACGAAACAAACGGCAGTCCGTCTTACGCGAATTTTCTGCCCTGCGCGCTTGCAACAGAAGTGGCGGGCTGTGAGGGAAATCCCCCGACAGCCCGCCACCGTTGACCCGCCCACCGCTCAGGGTTCGAAGGTGTCCTGGAAGGCGTAGCGGTCGCCGCGCACCCAGTAGTTGACGTAACTGGCGCGTTTCTGGCCGCTGTAGGTGGTGCGGCGCAGCAGGAAGGCGGCGGTGCCCAGCGGCACGCGCAGCAGTTCGGCTTCCTCCTGGCGGAGGTTGACGGCTTCGAGGTTCTGCTCGACGCGTTGCAGGGGCACGCCCATGCTGATCATGGTCTCGTGGATGCTCTCGACGGCGAGGTTGTGGTCGAGCAGGCTGGGGACGAGCGCGGCGTTGATGTAGCGTTTCTCGATCACCAGGGCCTCGTCGCCGGCGTTGCGCAGGCGGTGGATGAAGATCACTGGGTCGCCGGGCTGGATCTGCAGCACGATGGCGATCTCGGGCGTGGCCTCGATCTGCATGGCCCGCAGGACGGTGGTGCGGTGGTCGGGGTGGCGGGCCCATTCCTTGAAGGGCCGGACGCGGAACATGCCCTGCCGGAAGCGTTTGCCGGTGGGGAAGGTGCCGGCGCCCTGAACGCGGTAGACGTAACCTTCGCGTTCCAGTTCGTCGATGGCGCGGCGGGCGGTCATGCGGGACACTTCGAATTCGCGGGCGAGCTGCGGCTCGCTGGGCAGGGGGAGTCCTTCGGCGTAGTGACCGCCGAGCAGGCGATCTTTCAGGGTGGTCTTGATAAGCGGGTACTTCGCCATGCATCCCTCCGGGTGTCCGCTGGCGGGCGGAGCCGACCTCATCTTAAGGTTAGTGTCAGAAGTACACAAGGTTGTCTAGCTGTCACGGAGGGCGGTACAACGCTCGTTAGGCTGCCCGCGGCGGGCAATTCTCCACACCTCTGATCGGTTGCGGCAGCCCGGAAAGATCGCCGATCACCCATGAATGCTGCAGAAATTGCTCGCTGGCGCACGGTGACCCCGCGCGGCCAGACCCCGCCTACCCACCGATGTGCGACATCTCGACCTTCGCGGTCCGCCCCCCCGAGGCGGCCGTCGCCTCGCCACGTTCCTCGCTGTAGCGGTCCCGGCGGGCCGCCCAGATGCCCGCCACCAGCTCCCGCAACGCCGCGTCCGTCAGGGGCACGGCGCCGCCCTCCCCACGCAGCGGCCCCCGCAGGTCGGTGCCACTCCCGGCGAACAGGCAGGTGTACAGCGTGCCGACCGCCGAGAGCCGCGCCCGCGAGCAGTCCCCGCAGAACGGCGCGGTCACGGAACTGATCAGCCCCACCTCGTGCCCCTGCCCGTCCGTGTGGCGCGCGGCCACCTCGCCCCGGTACTCCGGGTTCACCGGACTGAAGTGCGTGTCCTCACCCGCCAGCCGCGCCAGCACCTCGCGGGACGGCACCACGCTGTCCATGTTCCAGCCGTTGTGGTTGCCCACGTCCATGAACTCGATGAACCGCACCGGCGCCAGGTCCCGCAGCGCCAGCCACAGCCCGCGCAGGCCCGCGTCGTTCACGCCGCGCTGCACGACCGTGTTGATCTTCACGCCCAGTCCCGCCGTCAGCGCCGCCTCGATTCCGTCCAGAACCTTCTGCGGGTGCGTGCCCAGGCCGTTCATGCGCCCGAACACCTCCGGGTCGAGGCTGTCGATGCTGACCGTCACGCGGTTCAGGCCCGCCGCCTTCAGGTCCGCGGCCAGGCGCGGCAGCAGCAGCCCATTGGTGGTCATGGCGACGTCCTTCACGCCCGCGATGCCCGACAGGCGCCCGATCAGCTCCGGCAGGTCGCGCCGCAGGGTGGGTTCGCCGCCCGTGACGCGCAGTTTGCGCACGCCCAGGTCCACGAACGCCCGCGCAAGCCGTTCTATCTCCTCGAAGCTGAGCAGCTCGGCGCGTGGCAGGAAGGCGTAGTCCGGCCCGAACACCGAGGCGGGCATGCAGTACGTGCAGCGCAGGTTGCAGCGGTCAGTCACGCTGATCCGCAGATCACGCAGGGGACGTCCCAACTGGTCGGCAAGCATTGCCCCGCAGCATACGCGCCCCGGGGTTGGAAAGTGGCAGGAAGGTCGCCATTCGCGCCGCGCCCGCCGGTCTGACCCGGACTCGGATGGACCGGTTGACCAACGCCGTTCTGTCCGGGCGAAGCGACCCGGAGAGCGGCCCCGCAGCGTGGGAGCCCCGAGGACGGTCGGGCGTGGCGCTGGCAGCCCGGTGCGTGGGTGTGAACGCAACAGACGGCCGCCCGTATGACCCTGACTGTGACGTGACCGGGAACGCCCGGGTCGTGGCCGGGCTGGCAGTTGATCGGCTGTCGCCCTGTCCAGCTTTCCGGCATGAAAGCCTGCCGGCAGGCTGCGGGTTCGAATGATCGGTGCCGGGCGTGCACTGTTCCGGACGCAGGAACGGAGACCTTGAACCGGGTTCATTGATTTTAGATTGAATGACTTCTACCCTGAATCCCACGCCCCCACAGTTTCACCCACCTGCAAACGACCGTTCGTTTGCCCATCCCGCCCCCGACCCGTTCCCGAGGAGGTACCCATGACCGTATCCAGCGCGCCACCGGTCCACCCCACCCAGCGAAACGCCGCGTACCAGCAACTGGTCGCCCAGCGCAACGCCTTCACCCTCACCATGACGGCCACATTCCTCGTCCTGTACTTCCTGCTGCCCCTGCTCGCCGGGTACAACAAACCCCTGATGGCCACCAAGGTCCTCGGGAACGTCACCTTCGGCTACGTGCTGGCCTTCGCGGAATTCATCATGGGCTGGGCCATGGCGTACCTGTACGTCGTCAAGGCCCGCACCTTCGACCGCCTGGCGCAGGAGGCCCAGCAGTGACGCTGCTGCTCGCCGCCGTCATCGTCGCCATCACCCTGGCCGTCACCTTCTGGGCCTCCCGGCGCAACACCAGCGCCGGGGACTTCTACGTCGCCGGGGGGCGCATCAGCGCCACGCAGAACGGGGTCGCCATTGCCGGGGACTACATGAGCGCCGCCAGCTTCCTGGGCATCACCGGCCTGATCGCCCTGAACGGCTTCGACGGCTTCATGTACTCCGTCGGGTGGTTCATCGCGTACCTCACCGTGCTGTTCATCGTGGCCGAACCCCTGCGCAACCTCGGCAAGTACACCCTGGCCGACATGCTCGTCTACCGCCTGAAAGACCCCCGCGTGCGCACTTACGCCGCCCTGAGCACCATCACCATCAGCACCTTCTACATGATCGCGCAGGTCGTCGGGGCCGGCAGCCTGATCAGCCTGCTGTCCGGCGGCGTCATCAAGGCCGAACTGGCCATCCCGCTCGTGGGCGTCCTGATGATCGTGTACGTCGTCGTGGGCGGCATGCTCGCCACCACCTGGGTGCAGATCATCAAGGCCGCGCTGCTGATGTTCGCCACCATCGTCATGACCGTCCTGATCCTCAACCGTTTCGGCTGGAGCTTCTCCAACCTCCTCGGGCAGGTCGAGGCGAAGAACGGCGCAGAATTCCTCGGCGCCGGCGTGAAATACAAGAACCCCATCGACCTGATCAGCCTGTGCCTCGCGCTGGTGCTCGGCACGGCCGGCCTGCCGCACATCCTGGTGCGCTTCTTCACCGTCCCCACCGCGCAGGACGCCCGCAAGAGCGTCGTGTGGGCCATGGTCCTGATCGGCGCGTTCTACGTCATGACCGCCCTCATGGGCAACGCCGCGAACGTCCTGCTCGGCAAGGACGCCATCGAGGCCGCCAACAAGGCCGGGAACATGGCCGCGCCGCTTCTCGCCCAGGCGCTGTTCGGCGGGGCCGGCACGACCGGCGGCGAGTTCGGGCTGGCCTTCGTGACCGCCGTCGCCTTCGCCACCATCCTCGCGGTCGTCGCCGGCCTCACCATCAGCGCCTCAACGAGCTTCACGCACGACATCTACAACGGAGTGATGAAGGGCGGACAGGCCAGCGAGAAGGACCAGTTCCGCGTCGCCCGCCTCGCCACCGTCGCCGTCGGCGTCGCCGCGATCCTGCTCGGCCTCGCCGCCAAGACCCAGAACGTCGCGTTCCTGGTCGCACTGGCCTTCGCCATCGCCGCCAGCGCCAACCTGCCGGTCATCCTGTTCACGCTGTTCTGGCGCCGTTTCAACGCCACCGGCGCCATCTGGGGCCTCGTGGGCGGCATCCTGTTCACGCTGCTGCTCATCGCCGTCAGCCCCAACATCATGAAGATCGATCCGGACACCCTGACCACCGGCCGTCACCTGATCCAGGCGAACGCCATCTTCCCGCTGGAGAACCCCGGCATCATCAGCATTCCCGCCGGGTTCCTGTTCGCCGTGATCGGCACGCTGATCGGCGCGGCCCGCCGCAACACCGCCGACGACGCCCGCCACTTCGAGGAAATGCAGTACCGCGCCTACACCGGCGCCGGCATGGACGGCACCGTCGCCGCACACGACTGAACCCAGCATGGGATGGGGCCCGCACGCTGCGTGACGTGCGGGCCCCCTCTGCTGGCATGGATGCGCTGTTGTGCAGATGCGCCCGCGCGGGACAGGCCCTACCATGGCGCGCGTGACTGCCCTGGCCCGCGCCGCTTCCGCCTATCCGACCGGGTTCTGGGTGCTGTGGTGGGGCACGCTGATCAACCGCCTGGGTGAGTTCGTGGTGCCGCTGCTGGGCTTCTACCTGACCGCGCACGCGCACCTGGGCGTGACGCAGGTCAGCGTGATCCTGGCCATGCTGGGCCTGGGCCGCTTCGTGTCCGAGGGCCTCAGCGGGCCGCTGACCGACCGGCGCGGCCCGGCCTTCACCATGATCCTCGCGCTGACCGGCGGGGCCGTGATGATCTTGGCGATGTCCTTCGCGCAGGGCTTCTGGTGGACGGCGGCGGGTGTGCTGGGCTTCTCACTGCTGTCGGCCCTGTATAAACCCGCCGCGAGCACCGCCGTCGCGGAACTCACGCAGGGCGCGCAGCGGACCCGCGCGTACAACCTGCTGTACTGGGCGATCAACGTCGGCGCGGCCACCGCGCCCGTGCTGGGCGGCTGGCTGGCCGGGCGGTCCATGCGGCTGCTGTTCTGGCTGGACGCCGCCACCATGGCTGCGTTCGCGCTGCTGCTGACGCTGCTGTACCCGCGCACGCCCCGCGCCGCGCCGCAGGGCGACGCCCGCACCCGCCGCCTGCTGCCCCGCGATGCGCTGCTGTGGCAGTTCTGCCTCGCCTCGCTGCTGTTCGGCCTGACGTACCAGAGTTACAAGGTGCTGGCCGTGGTGTTCGCGCAGCAGGGCTTCAGCGCCGTGCAGTACGGACAGGTGCTCGCCGTGAACGGCGCGCTGGTCGTCCTGCTGGGCCTGCCGCTGGGGCACCTGATCGCCCGCAGCGGCCACCCGCGCTGGCAGGCGCTGGGCGCCGCGCTGCTCGGCGCGGGATTCCTGGGGCACGCCGTGGCGCACACCCTGTGGGCGCACATGCTGGCCGTCGCGGTGTGGACAGTGGGGGAGATCATCGCGTACGGCATCAGCAAGAGCATCATCAGCGAACTGGGGCCGCCCGCGCAGCGCGGCACGTACATCGGACTGGTGGGCAGCATGGCGGGCCTGGCGACCCTGCTCGCCCCACTGCTGGGCGGCGCGCTGTTGCAGACGCTCGGGGCGGGCGGCCTGTGGGTCGTGATCGCCGGACTGGCGTTCATGGCGGCGCTGCTGCTGCTGGCCCTGGAGGGACGCGTGCGGGGCCGCCTGCTTCAGCGTCAGCAGGAAGCCCTGGCCTGAACTCCATGCACTGAACCCCGCTGGCCTGAACCGGGTGAACCTGAACCCCAGGAACTTGAACCGGGTGCAGTACCGCCGCAGTACCCGTGCAGGGTTCCCATCCGGAATCCCACCTCTGGGCGAGTACAGTGAATTCCACACACAACCAGCCCGACCCAGCGTCCGGGGCCACACCGACGGCCCCATCCCCCGGAGGTTCCCCGCATGTCCCAGTCCCCCATGCCCGCCAGCGACCACCCTGCCAGCGACCACCCTGCCAGCGACCACATCGACGCGATGCTGCACGAGACCCGCGTGATCGAACCGGGCGCCGACTTCCGCGCCCGCGCCCGCGTGACCCGCGAGGAGTACGAGCGCCGCTACCGCCAGAGCCTCGACGACCCCGACACCTTCTGGTCGGAAGTCGCCGGGGAACTCCACTGGTTCAAACCCTGGACGCAGGTGCTCGACTGGCAGCCGCCCCACGCGCAGTGGTTCGTGGGCGGGCAGACGAACATCGCCTTCAACGCCCTGGACCGCAACGTCGCCCGCGGCCTGGGCGGCAAGACCGCGATCATCTGGGAAGGTGAGGACGGCGAGGTCCGCACCTACACCTACGCCGAACTGCTGCGCGAGGTCAAACGGGCCGCGAACGCCCTGCTGAACCTGGGCGTGAAGCCCGGCGACCGCGTGACCCTGTACCTGCCGCTGGTGCCCGAGGCGGCCATCGCCATGCTCGCCTGCGCCCGCATCGGGGCGGTGCATTCCGTGGTGTTCGGCGGGTTCTCGGTCAGCGCCCTGGCCGACCGCATCAACGACGCGCAGAGCCGGGTGCTGATCACCGCCGACGCCGGACAGCGCCGGGGCACCCTGGTGAACCTCAAGGCGAACGCCGACGCTGCCGCCGCGCTCGCACCGGGCCTGGAGAAGATGCTGGTCGTGTGCCGCGCCGACTGCGACGCGCCCATGCAGCCCGGCCGGGACGTGTTCTGGCACGACGCCCTGAACGCCGCCAGCGACGACCACGAGGCCGCGCCGCTGGACAGCGAGCACCCGCTGTTCATCCTGTACACCTCCGGCAGCACCGGCAAACCCAAGGGCGTGCAGCACACCACCGGCGGGTACATGGTGGGCACGTACCTGACCACCCAGGCCGTGTTCGACCTGCGCGACGACGACGTGTACTGGTGCACCGCCGACGTCGGCTGGATCACCGGCCACTCCTACAGCGTGTACGGCCCCCTCCTGAACGGAGCGACCGTCGTCATGTACGAGGGCGCCCCCAACCACCCCGACTGGGGCCGCTTCTGGGACGTCGTGCAGAAACACCGTGTGACCATCCTGTACACCGCGCCCACCGCCATCCGCGCCATCATGCGCCAGGGCGACGAACTCCCCGCCAGCCGCGACCTGAGCAGCCTGCGCCTGCTCGGCTCGGTCGGGGAACCCATCAACCCCGAAGCGTGGATGTGGTACTGGCGCACCATCGGCGGGGAGCGCTGCCCGGTCGTGGACACCTGGTGGCAGACCGAGACCGGCTCGATCATGCTGACCACCCTGCCCGGCGCGCACCCCAGCAAACCCGGCAGCGCGGGCCTGCCCATGTTCGGCATCGAACCCGCCATCATGACCCACACCGGCGAGGAGCTCGGCCCCGACGACGGCGGCCTGCTGGTCATCAAACGCCCCTGGCCCAGCATGCTCCGCACCGTGTACGGCGACGACGACCGCTACCGCAAGAGCTACTGGGGTGAGATCGACGGCGTGTACTTCGCCGGGGACGGCGCCCGCCGCGACGCGGACGGCTACATCACCGTCACGGGCCGCGTGGACGACGTCCTGAACGTCAGCGGCCACCGCCTCGGCACCATGGAGATCGAATCGGCCCTCGTCTCACATCCCAGCGTCTCCGAGGCCGCCGTCGTCGGCCGCCCCGACGACGTGAAAGGCGAATGCGTCGTCGCGTTCGTCCTCCCGCAGGGCGACCGCACCATCGACCCCGCCGAACTCCGAGCGCACGTCAACCGCGAGATCGGTGCCCTCGCCCGCCCCGACGCCATCTACGTCGCCGACGCCCTGCCCAAGACCCGCAGCGGCAAGATCATGCGCCGCTTCCTGCGCCAGATCGCCGCCGGCAAAGAAATCCAGGGCGACACGAGTACCCTCGAAGACCCCGGCGTGCTCGACCGGATCGCCGCCACCGACCCCGTGTAAGCGCCGTCAGGGCCGCCACACCAGCAGTTGCGCGGCGTCCTGAACGGGGAAGAGGTGGGGGGAAACCTCCGCCTCTTTCCCGTACGTGCCCAGCAGGAACCGGGCATCGTCACCGGTCACCGTGAGCGGGCAGGTGAGGGTCGACGCGGGTTCCGGCAACGTGTCCCCCGGTGCGAGGGACTGCCCCAGCGTCGCCCAGGTGACCCGCAGGTGCGCCGGACCGTGCGCGGCCGCCCACACCTGCCCGCCGGGCCGCAGGACGCGCCGCGCCTCCGCCAGCGCCCGCGCCGGATCGGGCAGGTGCGCCAGGACGCGCGCGAACAGCACCACGTCGAAACTCGCGCCCGGGAACGGGAGCGCCTCCGACGACGCGGGCTGCACGCCCGGCCCCGGCGTGGGATCGACCCCCACCACCCGGCCCGCGTGCCCCCGCTGCGCCAGCTCCCGCAGCAGCCGACCGTCCCCCGTGCCCACATCCAGCACGTCCAGGGCAGGGGAGAGGTCCAGCGCGTCCAGCAGTACCCCCTCCGGCCAGGATTGCCCACACAGGCGCGAGAGCAGAGCGTCCCGCGCCTCCAGACGGGCAGAGGCAGACGCCGGGTGCCCCCCAGCCATCTGCCTCCGACCATCTGCCATCAGCTCTTACATTTCCATCCGGGTCTTCAGGAAGTTCGTCATGACCGCCCCGCGTTTGTAGAAGGGGTTGTCCATGATCTTCACGTACAGCGGAATGGTGGTTTTGGGTCCCTGGATGACGGTTTCTTCCAGGGCGCGTTTCATGCGGCTGATCGCCTGCTCGCGGGTGTCGTGGTGGACGATCAGTTTGCCGATCAGGCTGTCGTAGTGCGGGGGAATCACGTAGCCGGTGTAGCAGTGGCTGTCCACGCGCACGCCGGGTCCGCCTGCGAAGTGCACGTCGTCGATCTTCCCGGCGGCCGGGCGGAAGTCCTTGTCGGGGTCCTCGGCGTTCAGGCGGCACTCGATGGCGTGCCCGCGCAGGACCACGTCCTCCTGCTGGAGTTTCAGGCCGTACCCGGCGGCGATCTCCAGTTGAAGCTTCACGAAGTCCAGGCCGGAGATCTCCTCGGAGACGCAGTGTTCCACCTGGATGCGGGTGTTCATCTCCATGAAGTAGTAGTTCCCGTCGCGGTCCACGATGAATTCCAGCGTGCCGGCCCCGGCGTAGTTGACGTGCTTGGCGAGGCGCACGCCGGCCGCGAGGATCTCCTGACGCAGCGTGTCCGGCAGGGTGCTGGGCGCCTCCTCGATCAGTTTCTGGTTGCGCCGCTGGATGGAGCAGTCGCGCTCGCCGATGTGGATCACGTGGCCGTTGCCGTCGCCCATGACCTGCACCTCGACGTGCCGGAATTCCTCCAGGAACTTCTCCATGATGATCGCGGGATCACCGAAGTACAGCCGCGCTTCCTCCTGCGCCTGCGCGAAGCCCTTGGCGAGTTCCTCCTGCGTGCGGATGACCTTCTGTCCGCGCCCGCCGCCGCCCGCGCTGGCCTTCAGCAGGACCGGGTACCCGATCTGCTTGGCGGCCAGCAGCGCGTCGTCCACGGTGTCGAGCACGCCGGTGCCCGGCACGACCGGCACGTTGCTCAGCGCGGCGATCTCGCGGCCACCGGCCTTGCTGCCCAGGGCGCGCATGCTCTCGGGCGTCGGGCCGATGAACGTGATGCCGTGCTCGCGGCACATCTCCGCGAAATCCGGGTTCTCCGCCATGAAGCCGTACCCGGGGTGAATGCCCTCCGCGCCGGTCATCAGCGCGGCCGAGAGGATGTTCGGGATGTTCAGGTACGACTGGTTGCTCGCGGGTGGCCCCACGCACACCGACTCGTCGGCCAGCAGCACCGGCAGGCTCTTCTCGTCGGCGGTGGAGTACACCACGACCGTCTTCACGCCCATCTCCCGCGCGGTCCGGATGACGCGCAGGGCAATCTCGCCACGGTTGGCGATCAGGATCTTCTTGAACATGAACTTTCGCTCCTTGCAGATGGCAGAAGGCTCAGGGCCGGATGGCGAGAGCGCAGGCGCGGGGTGGCCTTCTGCCTTCTTCCACCGGCCTTCTGTCTCTTATTCGATGATGAACAGCGTCTGGCCGTACTCGACGGGTTCGGCGTTCTTCACGAGGATCTCGCGCACCGTGCCGCCCTGTTCGGCTTCGATCTCGTTCATCAGTTTCATCGCCTCGATGATGCACAGCACCTGCCCGGCCTGCACGGTGTCCCCGACCTTCACGTAGGGGGGCGCGTCGGGGCTGCTGGAGGCGTAGAAGGTCCCGACGATGGGGGCCTTGACGGGCGTGCCCTTGCTGGCGGGTTTCTCGGCGGGGGCCTCTGCCGGGGCGGGGGTGGGCGCGGCCTGCGGGGCGGGGGCGCTGGCCGCTGCCTGGGGGGTGGGCGCGCTGGGTGCGGGCATGGGCGCGAAGGTGGGGGCGCTGGCGGGCGCCGGGGCCGCGAGCGGCGCGGGGCCGGGCGTGGGCTGGGGTGCGGGGGCCGCGAAGGCCTGCGGGCCGCGCTTGAGGCTCAGGTCGAAGCTGCCGGTGCGCAGGTGGAATTCGCGCACGTCGGCGTACGTGAGTGCATCGAGAATCTGTTTCAGGTCGTTCGGGTTCATGGCCCCTCCTTGAAGATCTGGTGTGTGCTGCGGTTGACGCTGCCCCCAATCATGCCCTGTGCGGGATGAGAGGGGGTGTCACCGGCTGCCTAACGCTCGTTTGGCTGAACCGAGTCTAATGCAAAGGCCAGGGCCGCCCCCCGCACTGTCGGCTGGGAGAGCGGCCCTGCAATCACGGTTCAGGCGCGGCTGAGGTAAGCGCCCGTGCGGGTATCCACCTTCACGCTGGTGTCCTGCTCCACGAACAGCGGCACCTGCACCACGGCCCCGGTCTCCAGCTTGGCGGGCTTGGTGCCGCCGGAAACGGTGTCGCCACGCACGCCGGGGTCGGTCTCCACGATCTTCAGGATCACCTGGTTGGGCAGGGTGATGCTCAGCGCCTTCTCGCCGTACATCGCCACCTCGATCTCGGTGTTCTCCTTCATGAATTTCGCGGCGTCACCCACCAGCGCCGGCGAGAGCGTCACCTGCTCGAAGGTGTCCATGTCCATGAACATGAAGTCCTCGCCGTCCTTGTACAGGTACTGCATCTTCTTGCCCTCGACGTAGATGTCCTGCAGCTTCTCACCGCTGTTGAAGGTGCGGTCCACGATGGCGCCGGACTCCATGTTCCGGAACTTCGTGACGACCTTCGCGCCGCCGCGACCCATCTTCAGGTGCGAGTAATCCAGGCATTCCCACAGGCCGCCGTCCATCTCCACTTTGGTGCCGTTGCGCAGTTCAGTAACGCTGATCATGTCATTCTCCTTTTTTCTAGCCGGGGCCGCCTCCGCACCGCCCGCCGCCAGGCAGGGGCGCGGGGAGCCGCGCGGCAACGCATAGGAGTCTAGCAGACCCCCCCTCAACCCTTCCACCGGGCGGGGCGCGTTTGCTATGCTGTCACGGTTGCACGTCCGCCCCCGCCCCCGGACCGACCCCGCCGGGTCCCGGCGCGCGGCGAGAGCGAGGCGGCGAAGAACGCCAAGGAGAGAGCACATGGAACTGAACGCCAAACCCCGCAAGAGCCAGGAGAAACTGGCCGAAGGCATGATCCCCGCCGTCGCCTACAACAAGGAGAACAACGTCTCCTTCGCCATCGACAAGAAGGCCTTCGACCGCGCCTTCCGCACGCAGAGCACCACCGGCCTGTTCGACATCACCGTCGAGGGCGGCGAGACCTTCCCCGCGCTGGTCAAGACCGTGCAGATGGACAAGCGCAAGCGCACCCCCATCCACGTCGACTTCTACATGGTCACCTACGGTGAACCCGTCGAAGTGAACGTGCCCGTCCACACCACCGGCAAGAGCCAGGGCGTCGTCATGGGCGGCCTGCTCGACATCGTCGTTCACAACCTCGCCGTGATCGCCCCCGGCCCCCGCCGCATTCCCCAGGAACTCGTCGTGGACGTCACCAAGCTCGCCATCGGTGACCACGTCACCGCCGGCCAGATCAAACTCCCGGAAGGCGTGAAGCTCGCCGCCGACGCCGACCAGGTCGTCATCAGCGTGCTGCCTCCCCGCCTCAGCGACGGCGAAGCCGCCGCCGAGGAGCAGGCCGCCCAGGTGGCCGGCATGGTCGCCAGCGGCGAACTCAGCGAGGAAGCCGCCACGGCCGTCCTCGAGGGCGAAGCCAGCCTGGACGACGTCAAGGCCGACGACACCAGCGAAGCCTGATCCCAGGCGACAGGGCCGCCCCCCTCCCACACCGGGAGGGGGGCGGCCCCTTCTGTCCCGGCCCTGCCTGCGCCGCCTGGCCTGCCGGGTGTCCGGTCTGCAGGGACGTCCCCGGCCACTTGAGGGCGGCCTGCCGGGGGGCGGCAGCCGCGCCTCTGCCCGTGAGCGGCGTCCCCGCACGGGAAACCCTGCCCCCCATGAACCACACGAACGACCGCCCCCACGGGGGCGGTCGTTCACAGCCGGAGGCTGGCGTCAGGGCTGGCCGGGCGTGACCGGCGCGGGGGCCGGGGCGTCCGTGCCGGGCTCCCCGGGCGCGGGGACCGGGACGGTGTCCGCCGGGGTGGCCGGCGTGCCCCCGGCCGGACCGGTGGAGTCGTCCGGGCCGGGTGCGGGTTCCGTGGGGGCGTCGGTGGGGGCGCCATCCGGCCTGGCCTGCGGACCGGTCACCGCGCCGGCCGGCACGCGGGCCAGGGCCACGACCGTCACGCCGAACGACTCGCGGCGGCTCAGTTCGAACTGCTGATCGTCGCGGGACAGCAGGACGCGGTCCCCCGTTCCGGCCTCACCGACCGGGGTGTACCCGTCGGCCTGCAGGGCTTCCAGGGTGCGGGGCAGCGCGTCCCTGGTGCCGGCCGCGTAGATCAGCGCCTCCCCCAGCACGGTCGGCACGGTCTTCAGGACCTTCTCGCCGTCCAGGACCGGGACCTTCACGCTGCCCGGCTCGGGCAGGCCGGGCGCAGCAGTCCCGGCCGGCGCCGTATCGGTCGGGGCCGCGCCGCTGGGAGCCGTGTCGGCCGGGGCCGAGTCCGTGGCCGGGGCGGTGTCGGCCGGAGTCCCGACAGGTGCCGGGTCCGCGGGTGCGGTGTCGGCCGGGGTGGCGGGTGCAGTCTCGACCGGGGCGCTACCGGCCGGGGCGCTACCGGCCGGGGCGGTGTCGGTCGGGGTGGGCGTCGCCGGCCCCGACCCGGTGGCCGGCAGCCCCAGGTTCGGGACCTGCTCCGTGACCGGCGTCGTCACGGGCGGCGTGCCCAGGGCCGGCGTGCCGCCCGGAGCGGTCTGGGCGAAGGCGGGCGCACCGGCCAGCAGGCCCAGCGTGAGCAGCCCCAGCAGGTGACGGGAGCGGGCAGGAACGAAGCGGGTGGTTTCAGTGGAACGCATGAGGCACCTCTTGATAGGCAGTGCCCGCCAGGAGCGGGTCAGTGCGGGAAAGTGAACGGCCCGGCGGGATCGCGGCCGTTCCTGCCCCTCACCATGCCGGGCGGACCTGCGCTTTCCCTGCGTGGACGCTCAAGGGCGCCCCCCCGCTCGGCTCAGGACAGGCACGCGAATCCCTCACCTGCCTCAGCCGGCCGTCAGGGACCCCTCACCCCATCGCCCGCCCACCGCGCCGCCGCACGCGCCGCAGGGGACCCGCGTTACCACATCCGGCCCGGCCGGCGGATGGGCGCGTGTCCTCACGCCCACACCCCCACGGACACGCATCACCAGCGGCCCCGACCCCGCCGACCCTCATTTACCCGTCAGGAACTGCCAGGTCATACGGACTCCGATTGAATGGGCTGCAAAGCCCGCTGGGTCCGAGCGGATGCGACCCGGAGAGCTGCTCCGCAGAGAAGGAGAGAAACGGGTTCCGGACGTGGAGCTGGCAATCCGGTGAAGTTCCGGATTGTCGGCGAAACAAACGGAATCCGTATCAGGAGCCGCCCCATCAGGAGCCGCGCAGACACGCGGCCCGTTCCGCCTGCGGCCGGCGACTGCACACCCGCGCCGCCTCGGTGAACGCCGGCAGGTGCCCATCCACCCGGGCCAGCAGCGCCTGGAAATCCGGGACCATCGTCGCGTACGCCGCCACCGCCCCCAGCGCCGCGTTGTTCACACCCCGCGCGAAGTAAGCGTCGTACCCCGCGTACCCGCCCCACGACGCCTTCAACGCCCCGTAGCGGGCGTGCAGGGCCGCCAGCACCGCCGCCTTCCGCGTGCGCCGGTCAGCGTCCGGCAGGTCCGGCTGCGCGTACAGCGCCTCCAGCTGCGCGCGGGCGTCCAGCAGCAGCGCCTCGAATGCCGCCTGCCGCGCCTGCGCCGCCCGGTCCTGCTCGCGCAGCTCCGGCGTGCCGTGCGCGGCCAGCCAGCGGCGCATGCCTTCCTCCTCGACCGCCGTGGCGTACGACTCGTTGAACACCGTGTCACCCGGCACGTACAGGTCCGGGTGGGCCAGCTCGTGAATCACCGTGCGGATCAGCGTGGCGTCCGGGTACGCCAGCATGGTCGACAGCAGCGGGTCCTTCAGGTACCCCAGCGTGGAGTAAGCACTCACGCCGCCCACGCTCACGTCCCGGCCCGCCGCGCGCCGCTCCTGCGCGTACGCCCGCGCGTCCGCCTCGGCAAAGTACCCCCGGTACCCCACGCAGCCCGCCACCGGGAAACACGACGTGTCCAGCGTCACGCTGAACTCCGGCGCGGAGAACACGTTCCACACCACGAACGGACGCCCGACATCCACGAACGTCAGGAAAGACCCGTGATCCGGCAGGCCCAGCCCGCCCGCCGCCTCGGACGCCACCGCAAACGCCCGCACGTCCGACGCCAACTGCAACTTGCGCCGCAGCTCCGGCCGCGTGGCCGGGTCCGCCAGGGCCGCCTCGACCGGCCGCGCCCGCCGCAGCAGATCCAGCTGCCCGCCCGCCGCCTGCGTCAGGTACCGCACGTCCGCGCACCCACTCAGGGCCAGCACGGCGGCCACCGCGCCCAGCACCAGACCCGCCCGCACACGCCGCCCCCCTGCCCACCTCACGCTGACCGCCTCATGCGGCCCAGTATGCCCCGCCCACGCACACCCGCAAAAAGCGTAAGGTGAACCCCGCACCCACAACCCACCCGGACGTTCAGGAGGTTTCACCCATGATCATCTCCCACGGCACCCTCAGCGCCCCCACCGAACACGCCGGGCAGGTCCGCGCCCTGCTGACCCGGATCGCGCAGGCCACCCGGCAGGAACGCGGCTGCCAGCTGTACGTCGTCTCCGAGGTCCTGGAACGGCCCGGTCACTTCCTGATCACGGAACACTGGCACTCCATGCAGGACATGCAAGCGCACCTCGCGCTGCCCGGCGTGGCCGAGGCCGTCGCCGCTGTCCACGCCCTGGGCATCACCGACCTGAGCATCATCGCGTTCGAGGCAGACGCGCCCACGAAGATCATGTAGCACACAGGCACGCCGGTCATTCACCCAGGAACGACTCCACCTCGATCACGAACCCGCCCGGCGCGTCGAAGTAGAACGTCAGGCGGCCGTGATTCCGCTGCGGTTCCGGCACCGTGAACCCGGCCGCCAGCAGCCGCTCCCGCACCGCCAGCACCTGCTCGGGCGTGTCCTGAAGGAAGCCCACGTGAAAGGACTTCGGGTACGCCACGTCCCGCGCGCGGAACATGGACAGCAGGAACCCGTCCGGGCCGCGCAGGAACGCCATGTGCTCGTTCACCGGCATGTCCGCCGTGCGCGAGAACCCGAAAAAGGTCTCCATGAGTGAAACGGTGCCCGGCACGTCCGTGACGCTCAGGTTCAGGTGATTCAGTCGCATGCGCCCTTGATACCCCGCCGCGCCCCCACGAAGTGCACGCCCACCCGCAAACGCCCCGGCCGCGCAAGGCCGCATGAAGGCCGCCTCGCCGCTCCATGAATCCCGCCGCACCCGCCCGCCCAGCCCGCCCCGTAGCGTGGCAGGTATGCCCGACCAGAAGATGACCCGGCTGGCCCGCAAGATGCGCGGCCTGGACCTGTGCCTGATGACCACCGTCACCAGCGACGGCCACCTCGCCTCCAGACCCATGAGCAACAACGGCGAGGTCGAGTACGACGGCACCAGCTACTTCTTCACCTGGGCGGACTCCCGCACCGCACAGGACATCGGCAAGAACAGGCACGTGCAACTGAACTTCCGCGCCGAGAAGGAATTCCTGTTCGTGGCCGTGCAGGGCGAAGCCACCCTGACCACCGACCGCGACGCCATGCAGGAGCACTGGCAGGAGCAACTCACGCAGTGGTTCAAAGAAGGCCTGGACACGCCCGGCCTGACCATGATCGAGGTCAAGGCCCGGCGCGTGAACTGGTGGGGCGAGGAAGACGGCGAGATCGAACTGTGATCCGCACGCCGCCAGCAGCAGACAGCAGAGCGGTCAGCTCCCGCAGGAACTGACCGCCGCCGGGCACAGGCTGCTTATACGGATTCCGTTTGTTTCGCCAACAATCCGGAACTTCACCGGATTGCTGGCTCCATGTCCGGAACCCGTGTTGCTCCCACTCGCATCCGCTCGGATTGAACGGGCTTTGCAGCCCATTTAATCGGAGTCCGTATTAGGCCGCGCCGACCTTCTTGGCAATGATGCCCTCGATGTACTTCACGACGCTCTTCAGGGGCACGCGGCCCAGCACGTCCTCCAGGAACGCGGTGACCAGCATCTTCTCGGCGACCTCGCGGGCAATGCCGCGCGAACGCAGGAAGAACAGCGCCTCCTGATCCACCGGGCTGGTGGTGCTGCCGTGGCTGCACCGCACGTCGTTCGCGTTGATTTCCAGCTGCGGCACGCTGAAGTTCCGCGCGTCGCTGCTCAGCATCAGGGTGCGGTGCTTCTGGTAAGCGTCGGTCTTCTGTGCGCCCAGGTCCACCTTGATCATGCCGCTGAACACGCCGACGGAAGAATCATTGTTCACGCCCTTGTACAGCAGGTCGCTGTACGCGTTCGGCGCGGCGTGATGCTGCAGGGTGTAGTGATCGAAGTGCTGATCCCTGTTCGCGAAGTACAGGGCCAGCATCTCGCTGTTCGACCCCTGCCCGCGCAGGTAGGACTGCATCTCGGTGCGGCTCAGCGTGCCGCCCATCGTGACGACCAGGGAGTTCAGGGTCGCGTCGCGGCCCACGTCCCCACGCTGCCGCTGGATGTGCGTGACGCCCTCGCCCCAGTTCTGAATGCTGACGTAGCGCACGCGCGCGGCGTCCTTCACGACCAGTTCGACCGCGCCGATCGCGTACGTGCCGGGCAGCGCTTCGCTGTCCTGCTCGTCGATGAACGTCACCTGCGCGTTCTCCTCGGCCACGACCAGCGTGCGGGTCGCGGTGTACGTCCCGGCCTCGCTCATCACGCGGAATGAACCCAGGGGCAGTTCGACCTCCACGCCGCGCGGCACGTACACGAACGCACCGTTCGTCCACAGGGCCGCCGCCAGCGCACTGAACTTCCCTTCGCTGGGATCAGGGCTCTTGCTGGGCGTCGTGCCCGGCGCGGCAATCGTCGTGTCGTCCGGCACTTCCGCCGGCACCACGGAGTACAGGTACTGCTGCACTTTATCTGCGTGCTGCTCCACCGCCGTCTTCAGGTCCGTGAAAATCACGCCCTTCGCCGTCAGTTCCGCCGGGAGTTCCGTGCGGTACACCACGTCCGGGCCGTCCAGCACGAGGAACGCGCCCACGTCCGTGCCGGTCAGGCGGTCCTGCACGCTCTGCGGCAGCGCGGACACGTCCGTCACCACGTCACGCTTGCCGTGCGGGCGCAGCGCGTCGAAATCCACGTCCACGCGCGTGTACTTCCACGCCTCCACGCTCTCCTGCGGGACGTCCAGCGTCGTGAACAGCTCCAGGCTTTCCTTACGCTTCGCAGTCAGCCACTCCGGCCCCTGCACCTGCGCGAGTTGATCATTGAATTTGGTCATGAACCCTCCTTGATTTGCGTTGTTATGGGCATCCCCGGGCAGCGCGGCTGCTCCGGCGGGGGGAACCCCTCAGTCCGCTGCGCGGCCAGCTCCCCTCAAGGGGAGCCAGAAAGCGACTGCCCTGCCTCCCCTCAAGGGGAGGTGCCCCGGAGGGGCGGAGGGGTCGCCCTGCGGCGTCGGTGATGAAGTCCGTCTGCCTGCCGGACCGGTGCGATGTGACCGGCCCGGCAGGCGAACGGAGATCAGCCGACGCTGCCTTCCATTTCCAGTTCGATGAGGCGGTTCAGTTCCACGGCGTACTCCAGCGGGAGTTCTTTCGCGATGGGTTCGATGAAGCCGCGCACGATCAGCCCGGCCGCCTCGTCTTCACTGAGGCCGCGGCTCTGGAGGTACAGGATCTGGTCGTCGTTGATCTTGGAGACGGTCGCTTCGTGGCCGACGCGGGCGTCCTTCTCTTCGATCTCGATGTACGGGTAGGTGTCGGTGCGGGCCTCGTCGTCGAGGAGCAGGGCGTCGCATTCCACGTTGGTCTGGCTGCCCTTGGCACCCTCGTAGATCTTGACGAGGCCACGGTAGGAGCTGCGGCCGCTGTCCTTGCTGATGCTCTTGCTGACGATGGTGCCGCTGGTGTTCGGGGCGAAGTGCACGATCTTCGCGCCGGCGTCCTGGTGCTGGCCGCGGCCGGCCATGGCGATGCTCAGCACCTCACCGCGCGCGCCCTCTTCGAGGAGGTAGCAGGCGGGGTACTTCATGGTGACCTTGCTGCCCAGGTTGCCGTCCACCCATTCCATGACGCCGTTCCCGTACACGGCGGCGCGCTGCGTCACGAGGTTGTAGACGTTGTGGCTCCAGTTCTGGATGGTGCTGTAGCGGAAGCGGGCGCCTTCCTTCACGACGATCTCGATCACGCCGGAGTGGAAGGAGTCGCTGGAGTACGCGGGGGCGGTGCAGCCCTCGATGTAGTGGGCCTGCGCGCCCTCGTCGATGATGATCAGGGTGCGTTCGAACTGGCCGCTGCTCTCGGCGTTGATGCGGAAGTACGTCTGGAGGGGGATGTCCACCTTGACGCCCTTGGGCACGTACACGAAGGAGCCGCCGGACCACACGGCGGAGTTGATGGCCGCGAACTTGTTGTCTTCGGGGGGCACGATGGTGGCGAAGTGCTCACGGAACAGGTCCGGGTATTCCTTCAGGCCGTCCTCGATGCTCAGGAACACCACGCCCAGCTTCTCCCACTCCTCTTTGAGGTTGTGGTACACCATCTCGCTCTCGTACTGGGCGCCCACGCCGGCCAGCGCGGCGCGCTCGGCTTCGGGGATGCCCAGACGCTCGAAGGTCTGCTTCACGTCGTCCGGCACGTCATCCCAGGAGCGGGCGTTCGCGCCCTCGGGCTTGATGTAGTAGTAGATCTCGTCGAGGTCCAGGCCACTCAGGTCCGCGCCCCAGGTGGGCATGGGTTTGGAGTAGAAGATGTCCAGCGCCTTCAGGCGGAAGTCCAGCATCCACTGGGGTTCGTCCTTGGCTTTGCTGATCATCTCGACCACGTCGCGGCGCAGGCCCTTGGGGGCCTTCACGGCGTAGCGTTCGGGGTTGCTCCAGCCGTACTCGTACTCTTTGTTGATCTCGTTGACTTCGGGATTAATGGTCATGGGGGTGCTCCTTCAGGGGGCAGATGGCAACTGGTCGAAGGCAGATGGCGCGGGCGCGGCTTGAGCTGTTGCTGGAGCGCTTCTGGCCCTCAGCCGTCTGCCTTCAGCCTTCTGCGGCGTTACGCCGTGGCGAGTTCCTTGACCCAGTCGTAGCCTTCGGTGTCCATCTTCTTGGCGAGTTCGGGGCCGCCGGTCTGCACGACCTTGCCGCCGAGGATGATGTGGACCTTGTCGGGGACGATGTAGTCCAGCAGGCGCTGGTAGTGGGTGATGATCAGGCCGCCGAGGTTCGGGCCGCGCATGGAGTTCACGCCCTTGGAGACGATCTTCAGGGCGTCGACGTCGAGGCCGCTGTCGGTTTCGTCCATGATGATGTAGTTGGGTTCCAGCATCAGCATCTGGAGGATCTCGTTGCGTTTCTTCTCGCCGCCGGAGAAGCCGGCGTTCAGGTAGCGTTCGACGATGCTCTCGTCCCATTCGAGGGTCTTGAGGGCGCTCTGGAGCTTGCCGTAGAACTCGGTGAAGGAGACCTCTTCGCCTTCTTCCTTGCGGGCCTGCATGGCGAGGCGCAGGAAGTTGGCGATGGTGACGCCGGGAATCTCGACGGGGTACTGGAAGGCCAGGAAGACGCCGAGGCGGGCGCGTTCGTCGGGTTCCATCTCCAGGATGTTCACGCCGTCCACGAGGACTTCGCCCTGCGTGACGGTGTATTCGGGGTCGCCGACGATGACCTTGGCGAGGGTGCTCTTGCCGTTGCCGTTCGGCCCCATGATGGCGTGCAGTTCGCCCCTGGGGACGATCAGGTTGATGCCCTTGAGGATTTCGGTGTCGCCGACGGTGGCGTGCAGGTTGCGGATTTCGAGCTGGTGGGTCATGCGGGCTCCTTGGGGAATCAGGGGGTTTTGTTAGGAATGATTCCTACTTACGGGCCTATTTTACCCGCATCGCCCCTTAAAGTCGAGTGATTCACTGCGGATTCTGCGGGGGCGCGGCGCGCGGGAGGCGGGATGCGGCGCCGGGCGACACTGGGGCGTGGAAGCGGGGGAAGCCCCCGCCCGACCGGTGATGGCCGGAGAACCACACGCGCCACCCCCGTGAACGCCCCACGCACCCGCCCCGCCCCCCTCATGAGGCCCGCGCACGCCCCTTTCACGCTTGCCACGCCCCTGCGTGCTACCCGTGGGGCACATGAACGTCATTGATCTCCTCCGCGCCGCCGGACCCCTGCTGTGGGTCCTGCTGGCCCTGTCCGTGTACGTCGTGTACCTGAGTGCCGCCCGCGCCCAGGCACTCTCCCGCCTGGGCGCGGACGCCCGCACCCTGATCGAACGCGCCCGCGCCGTCACCGCCGAGAGCGGCCCGGCCGCCGCGCTGGCCGAGGTGGACCGCGCCGCCCACCCCAGCCCGGCCGCGCAGGTCCTGCGGGCCGGACTGGCCCGCGCCGACCGCGGCGCTGAGGCCGCGCAGGCCGCCATGCAGTCCGCGCTGCTGACCGAGGACGCCCGCCTGTACGCCGGCCTGGGCGCACTGGGCACCGCCGCGCAGATCGGCCCGCTGCTGGGCCTGCTGGGCACCGTGATCGGCATGGTGCGGTCGTTCCTGGTGTTCAGTCAGACGACCAACCCCACGCCCGCGCAGCTGGGCACCGGGATCAGCGAGGCGCTGGTCAACACGGCGGCCGGGCTGGCCGTGGCGATCATCGCGTACGTGTGCCGCAACGCCCTGCGTCTGAAAGCCGACCGGCTGGCCCTGCAGGCCGAACAGGTGCGCGAGGACCTGCCGGGCTGGCTGACCCGCCCCGTGCCGGCGGCCCGCCCGGCCGTGCCGGCTGCGCCCCTGCCGGACGTCGCGCTGAGCTTCGGCGGAACGCCGTGAGGGCTGGCGCCGTGGGGTCCGCGTGAGCGCCGCCCGCCGCCGCTTCCGGGAGGACACGGACACCGTGACCTTCGACTTCGCGCCCATGGTGGACATCGTGCTGCTGCTGCTGATCTTCTTCTTCCTGACCAGCAACCTGGGCGCCCGGCACAACGCCCTCCCGCTGGACCTGCCGCGCGCCAGCAGCACCGTGCAGGAAACCCCGGACCTGCCCATCGTGAGCGTCAGCCGCACCGGGCAGGTGTTCCTGAACGGCCAGGAAACCACCCTGACCCGCCTGCGCGGCGCGCTGGAGCCCCTGGCGAAAGCCTCGGGCGGAGTGGTGGGCCTGCGCGCCGACGAACGCGGCAATTACGGCACGGTCGTGCGGGTCATGGACGAGATCAAGCAGGCCGGAGGCTCCCGCCTGGCGCTCGGCACCCAGCCCGGCGGCGCGGCGGGGGAGGGCGCGCCGTGACCACCGCCCCGCACCCCGGCCGGTCCTCACCCGAACGGCGCGAGCAGGTCCGGGCGGGCGTGGTGGCCGCCGCCGTCCACGTGGCCCTGCTGACCGGCCTGCTGCTGCTGCGCCCCCAGCCCCTGCCGCCCGCCGCGCCGCCAGACCTGACGACCGCCCCCATGGAAGTCGTGACGCTGGCCGCACCAGTTGCCAGCGCGCCCCTCACGACACCCGCCGTCCCGCAGGCCCCCACGCCAGCCCCCACGCCCCGAGCGATCACGAACCCCCGGCAGACGCCGTCGCAGCCGGAAACGAAACCGGAAGCAGAAGCGAAAGCGGAACCCACCCCGCCGACGCCGGCACCCACCCCGCCGACGCCGGCACCCACCCCGGCCGCCACACCCGACCCGGCCCCGGCCGAGCCCGCGCCGCCTGCAGAGGCGCCCCGCGCGGCCACCCCGCCACCCGCCGCTCCGCAACCCGCCCGACCCGGCCCGGCCGACCCGGCCCCCACGCCCGACCTCACGCCGACCCCGGCGGCCCGCCCGGCACAGGGAGCCCCAGTACAGGGAGCCCCAGTACAGGCAACACCGGCGCAGGCCGCGCCCGGGACGCTCACCCCGGCCCCGGTCGACCCGGTGGCCCCGGTGGCTGCCCGGACATCAGCGCAGGCTGACACGCCGTCCGCCCCGCTTCCTGCGGCGGGTGCCCAGGCAGGCACTCCGGAGGGCCCGGCGGCTCCCGCCCGCATCCCGGGCGTGACGACACCGGACCCGCAGGCGCAGGAGGCGGCCGGGCCGGTGGCGGCCCTGCCCCGCCGCGAGGACGCCACCCCCGAGAGCAGCGCCCCCGCCGACGCCGCGCCGCGCGCCGCAGCGGGCCGTCCCACAGACTCGCCGGACCCGGTGACCGTGACGGCCATCCCGGCCCGCCCGCCATCCGGACCGGCCGCCACCGGCACGCCCGCCGGGGCGGCCCCGCGCGCCACCCTGCCGGACGCTTCGCCCGTCGCCGCGCCGGACCCGGCAGCACCCAGCCGCGCCCAGGTCAGCGGGGCCACCAGCGCCGGGAACGCGACCGGCAGCGCCCCGCAGGCGTCCGCGCGGCCCACCCCGGCCCCGGTACCCGCGCAGGCGGCGCCCGTCACGGCACCTTCCGGCGCGGCGGCCACCCCGGCACCCCCTGCGCCGACCCCGGTGCCGGCGGCCCGACCCGCTCCGCCCGCCACCCCGGGGGGCGGTTCCCGGCTCCCTGAAGGCGCGGCGGCCCGCGCCACGGCTCCGGGCGGCGCTGCCAGTGCCCCGGAGGACAGCGGCCCGGTTGCCAGCCCGTCCGGCGGCGTGACCCGCGACGCCCCGGATGGCGGCGAGGGGCCCGCCCCGGCGCAGGCCAGCCGGGGTGCGCCCGGGGGCGGCCGTGACGCCGCTCCTGGCACGGACGGTCCGGCGTCCGCCACGCCGCGCAGCGGTCCCGGCGGCACCGGGGCGACCCCCGCCGCGCCCGCCGGGACCGTCGCGCGTGGCGGCGAGGGCGGCGAGGGCGGCGAGACGCGCCCGCTGACCTGCACGGTCGTGATCGACGTGCGCGGCCTCGGGGCGTTCCAGCGGGACATGACCAGCGTCGTGTACGCCCAGGACGGCACGCAGCTGTGGCCGGACGCCACCCTGATCAGGGGTGTCAGCAGCCGCCTCGTGCAGGAAGGCAACCTGCACACCTACGTGACCAGCGAGGCGGAACTGTCCGCCTTCAAGAACGTCACCCGCCTGAAGGCCGCCCGCATTCAACCCAACCGTTTCGCGCCCACCTCGAAGGTGTACACGGACGTGACCCTCCCGGCCGAGGCCGCCGCGCAGTTCCGCTCGGCCGGACAGGCCTGCCGGGTCGTGTACCTCAAAACCTGACCTGCCCCCCGAGCAATTCCTTTCTCCCCGAGGTTCCCCATGAGCATCCGCATTCCCGCCCGCCTGTCCCTGTCCCTGAGTCTCGCCGCGCTGCTCGCCGCGCCCGCCCACGCCTGGGTTCCCAGGCTGGAAGACACCACCGCGAAGAACGTCATTGACGGCGCGTACGGCCGCCGCGACCCGGTCCCCACGTACCTGATCACCAGCCTGAAGGTCAGGGACGGTCAGTTCGAGGCCGGGGCGGGCGCCGTCACCGCCTTCGACGGCGGCCCCGCCTGCGTCACCGACTGGCTGGCCGCCCCACAGGACCACGCGCGCGGCAGCCGTCCCGTCACCCTGACCGCCAGCGGACAGGCCGACCAGCTGTTCTTCCAGGCGCAGGACGCCCGCGACAACTTCAGGAACCTCAGCGTGAAAGAGGCCCTGAGCGAGGAGTCCGCCAGCAGACGCCTCCCGGACGGGCAGCTGCGCCTCGACCTCGCCGTGCAGGGCCTCCCGAGTGAGAAGGCCCGCGCCGCGTACCTCGTGCGCCTGAAGGGCGCGGACGGCAAACTCGTCGCCCCGGTGAAAAGCACCTACGTGAACGACTTCAGGGAGGAAGGCGGAACCTGGAGCGGCACCCTGGTGTACTACTTCGAGCCGCTGAAGGCCGGGCTGGGGGCCAGCGACACCGTCAGCCTGCTGCTGCGGACCGAGGCGGACACGAGCTGCGCGTACGCCATTCCCGTGAACCTCGGCCAGTTCAGCTGAGCAGGGGGGCGCCGGGAGGGCGTGCTGGCGCAGGCCGACGCTCCCTCCCGGCGGCTGTCCCGGCTGCCTACGCCGTGCCGCTGGCCCCCTCCAGCAGCGCCTGAACGGTGGCGATGGCGTCCGGGTTTTCCAGGCTGCTCAGGTCGCCGCCCGCCTGACCGGTGATCAGCAGGTCGCGCAGGACGCGGCGCATGATCTTGCCGCTGCGGGTGCGGGGCACGGTCGGCGTGACGATCACGCGCGCCGGGCGGGCAATGGCGCCCACGCCCCGCACGACGGCTTCGGCCAGTTCGCGTTGCAGTTCGGGGCTGCCCTGCGCGTCGCCGCGCGGCACGACGAACGCGACGGGCACCGAGCCTTTCACGTTGTCGGGCATGGCGACCACCGCCGCCTCGGACACGGCCGGGTGCGTGATCAGCGCCGCTTCCATCTCCATGGTACCGATGCGGTGCCCGGCGACGTTCATCACGTCGTCCAGACGGCCCGTCACCCACAGTTGCCCGTCGTGGTCGAGCAGCGCGGCGTCGCTCGCGGCGTAGGCGCCCGGATGGTCGCTGAGGTACGTGGCGCGGTAACGGTCGTGGTCGCCCCACACGGTCCGCGCGAGGCACGGGAACGGTTCGGTCAGGGTCAGGGCGCCCAGTTCACCCGGCGCGGCCTCATGGCCGTCGTCCCGCACGATCCGGGCGCGGTAGCCGGGCAGCGGGTGCCCGCACGCGCCGGGGCGGGTGGGGGTCAGGCCCACCATGCTGGCCGCCCAGGCGGTGCCCGTCTCGGTCTGCCCGTACGTGTTGTTGATGAACACGTTCCCGCCGCCCAGCGTGTCGTGCGCCCAGTGCCACGTTTCCGGGTCCAGCGGTTCCCCGACCAGCCCGATGAGTTGCAGCCGGCCCAGGTCGTGGCCGCGCAGGGCGTCGTCCCCGGCGCGGCGCAGCATCCGCAGGGCCGTGGGGGCCGTGAAGACCTTCGTGACGCCGTAGGCGGCGATCAGTTCGTACGGCCGGGCGGGCGTGGGCGTGTCGATGCTGCCCTCGTAGATCACGTGCGTCGCGCCGTGCGCCAGTCCGCCCACCAGCGCGAAGATCGGGAAGGTCAGCCAGCCCACGTCGGCGGTACACCAGTACGTGTCCTGCCCGCGCAGGTTCAGGGTCCACTTCACGTTCGCGTACGCGCCGGTCAGGAAGCCCAGCCCGGCGTGCACCAGGCCCTTGGGTTTGCTGGTCGTGCCGCTGGTGTAGATGATGAACCCCGGCTCGTTCGCCTCCAGCATCACCGGGTCGGCGCGGCGGGTGGTGGCGTCCAGCAGCGCCTGGAAGTCCAGTTCCCCGGCCCGCAGGGGGTGACCGGCGTTCACGCGCCGCGCCACGATCACCTGCGTGGGCGGCAGATCGGTCAGGGCCTCGTCCAGCGTGGCCTTCAGCGGCACGATCCGCCCGCGCCGCAGCGTGGCGTCCGTGCAGACCACGACCTTCGGGCGGGCGTCCTCCAGGCGGTCACGCACGGCGGCGGCGCTGAAGCCCGCGAAGATCACCGAGTAGATCGCCCCGATGCGGTAGCAGGCGTGAATGGCGATGAACGCCTCGGGCACGTTGCCCAGGTAGACGGCCACGCGGTCCCCGCGTTCCACGCCCAGGTCCTGCAGGGCAGCGGCAAAGCGGGCGGTGGCGTCGGTCAGCTCCCCGTACGTCCAGGTTTCCCGCAGGCCGTCCTCACGCTCGTAGCGCAGCGCCACACGCTCTGGCGGGTGCCGGTCCAGGCAGTTCACGCTGACGTTCCCGGTCGCGCCCGGAAAGTACCGGAAGTCCCCCAGCGTGCCCTCCAGGGCCGTGGTGGGAGGCGTGTCCCAGGTCAGTTCCTGCGCGATATGCAGCCAGTACGCCTGCGGGTCCAGGTGACGCAGGCGCTCGGCCTCGGCGGGCGGGACGGGCGGGCAGGCGCTCAGGGCGGCGGTGGGCGACACGAGCGGAACAGACAGCAGGGCAGCGTCCATGAAACAACCTCCGGGGGGCAGAGAGGAAAGGATGTCGGGTTGTGTGGACCTTCAGGGTAACGCGGCCACATGAGCGGCGCGACCCAGCCGCGGCCTGTCCCTCACGCGGGAACGGGCGCGTGGTGCGCACCACCGCGCCGCGCGGCGACCCCCACCCGACTGCCCTACACTGAGGGGCGTGCCCGCCTTTCCCCTTCTGGCCGTGGATATCGGCAACACCAGCACCGTCATCGGACTCGCGGACGAACGCCTGGACCTGACGCACACGTGGCGGATCCGCACGAACCGCGAGCATCTGCCGGACGACCTCGCCATGCGGCTGCACAGCCTGCTGGCCCTGACCGGCGCGCCCACGCCGCGCGCCGCCGTCCTGAGCAGCGTCGCGCCGCCCCTGGGCCAGAACTACGTGCTGGCGCTGCGCCGCCACTTCGCCGTGGAGGCCTTCGAGGTCAGCGCCACGAACCTCCCGGACGTCCAGGTGGAACTCGACGTGCCGGACGCCGTGGGCGCGGACCGCCTGTGCAACCTGTTCGGCGCCGAGAAGTACCTGAACACCCATGAGTACGCCGTGGTCGTGGACTTCGGGACGAGCACGAACTTCGACGTGATCGGCCGGGGCCGCCGGTTCCTGGGCGGCGTGCTCGCCACGGGCGCGCAGGTCAGCGCCGACGCGTTGTTCGCACGCGCCGCGAAACTCCCGCGCATCACCCTGCAGGCCCCGCAGAGCGCCATCGGCACGAACACCACGCACGCCCTGCAGTCGGGTCTGGTGTTCGGGTACGCCGAGATGGTGGACGGCCTGCTGCGCCGCATCCGCGCGGAACTGCCGGGACCGGCGGTCGCCATCGCCACCGGGGGCTTCTCGCGGACCATCGAGGGCATCTGCCGCGAGATCGACCACTACGACGAGACCCTGACCCTGCGCGGCCTCGTGGAACTCTGGGCCAGCCGCTGAACGCCGCGTGACAGAGGCCGCCGGAAGCTCATGCCTCCGGCGGCCTTCTACTCCGCAGCCTGTCAGCCCCAGGGGTTCAGCACGACCTTCACGCAGCCGTCGTGCTTGTCGCGGAAGGTCCTGTACAGGTCCGGCGCCTCGTCCAGGGTGGCGCGGTGCGTGATCACGAAACTCGGGTCGATCTCGCCCGCCTCGATGCGGGACAGCAGCGGCGCGACGTGCCGGTGCGTGTGCGTCTGACCCATGCGGAAGGTCAGGCCCTTGGCGAACGCCGCGCCCATCGGGACCTTGTCGATCAGGCCGCCGTACACGCCGGGCAGGCTGACCGTGCCGCCCTTCGCGCAGCTCAGCAGCGCCCAGCGCAGCGCCGTGATCCGGTCGAAACTCAGCCGCAGCCGCTGCCTGGCGGTGTCGGCCAGCGCGCCGGGACCGTGCCCGTGCGCTTCCATGCCCACCGCGTCGATCACGTGGTCCGGGCCGCGCCCGCCGGTCGCCTCACGCAGCGCCACCAGCACGTCGTCCTGCTCGTAGTTGATGGTCTGGCACCCGGCGGCGGCCGCCATCGCCAGCCGCTCGGGCACCCGGTCGATCACGATCACGTGCGCCGCGCCCAGCAGCTGCGCACTGCGGGCCGCGAACTGCCCGACCGGCCCGGCCCCGAACACCGCGACCACGTCGCGGCCCGGCACGATGCCGCACTGCTCGGCCGCCTGGTACCCGGTGGGGAAGATGTCGGTCAGGAACAGCACCTGCTCGTCCCGCAGGTCCGATTCGATGCGGTGCGGCCCGACATCCGCGAACGGCACGCGCACGTACTGCGCCTGACCGCCCGCGTACCCGCCGTACATGTGCGAGTACCCGAACAGCCCGCCGCCACTGACCCCGCCGTACAGCGCCTCGGCCATGCGGTGGTTGGGGTTCGAGTTGTCGCAGGCGCTGAACAGGCCCCGGCGGCAGGGGTCGCAGGCCCCGCAGGCGATGTTGAACGGCACGACCACCCGGTCCCCGACCTTCAGGTTCTTCACGTCCCGCCCGATCTCGACGACCTCACCCATGAACTCGTGGCCCAGGATGTCACCGCGCTCCATGCTGGGAATCACGCCGTCGAGTAGGTGCAGGTCCGAACCGCAGATCGCGGTCGAGGTGACACGCACGATGGCGTCGGTGGGCAGCAGCAGCGTGGGGTCGGGGACCGTCTCCACGCCCACGCGGTTCGTGCCCTGCCAGACGATGGCCTTCATGCCGGACCGCCCGTCGCGGCGCGGCCACTGCTCTGGCCCTGCGTGGTCGGCGCGAAGCCCAGTTCCTGCTCGCGCTTGAAACGCATCAGGTCGTCCCGCAACTGCTGGGCGGGTTCCTCGCCGGCCAGCCGCGCCACGACGGCCCCGGCCGTGCCGGCTGGCGGGCGGTACGTGAGGCGCACGATGACCTCGGTGCCCCGGTCGCCCGGCGCGGGGCGGAACAGCACCTCACCGTGATTCTCGACTGCCGCGCCCGGCAGGGACTGCCACGCCAGCCGCTGGCCCGGTTCGTCCGCCGTCAGTTCCGCCTCCCAGCTGACCGTGCCGGCCGGGGCTTTCACGGTCCAGCGCGAGCGGCGCCCGTCCAGCACCTCGACGGCCTGAAGGTGGGTCATCAGGTCCGGCAGCCGGGCCAGATCCCGCCAGCGGGCGTACAGCTCGGCGGCGGGTTTCCCGACCGTCACCGCGTCACTCACGAGGACCTCGCCCTGCGCGTTCTGCCGGATCTTCAGCGCGGTCGCTAGCGGGTTGCGGCCCGTGGCAGCCAGCGCGGTCAGCCCCGCCCCGACGCCCCCCAGCACGAGCTTCTGCAGCGGCCGGGCGCTGCGTAGCCCCGCGCCGATCAGGGCGACGCCCACGCTGCCCACCACCGAGCGTTCCAGGGGCGGCATGTGGGCGCCGGTACTGCCCTCCCCGGCCGCCTGCGACTCGGGGGTGCGGTCGGAGGTGACCTGCCCGTCGGGTTTCGGGCTGTCCGGGCTGGTGTTGCCCGGATTCGTGGTGTCCGGATTCGTGGTGTCCGGGTTCGTGCTGTCTGGGTTCATGGTGACCTCCGGCAGAAGAGAGAGAACGGAAGAGAACGACGCAGAGGCGGACGTCTGCCCAGGGGTCACGGCGCAGCCGGTCCGGTCCGGCCAGTCAAGCCTGCGGGGCGGGGGTCCTTTGCGTCCGCGCGCACTGTGTGACCCTCAGGTGAACGCTCAGGTTTCCCGGTCACCCGGCTGGCGCCCATGCGCCCGGCGCTGGTTGAACGCCCCCTCGGCGGCGCGTTTCATGGGATTTCCCTGAGTGAGCGGACCCTCGGCGTCCCGGCCGGTCACGGCCCGGTCCGAGCCGGCCGGCCCCGGCAGCAGCCGCGCCGCGAAGGCCATCAGGGACGCCGTCAGTTCCGGCGCGGCCCCCTGCACGGCCCGCATCACCGCCGCGGGACCGCCGATCATGGTCTCCGCCCGCCCGGCCTCCAGGGCGTTCAGGATCCGCCGGGCCGCCTCGGCCGCGTCCAGCGACAGCACGGGCAGCGCGGCCAGCGTGGCGATCAGCGCGTACTCGCGCCGCACCTGCCCCTTCACCGGCGCGTTCAGCGGACTGCCGGTGCGCATCAGGCCCGGCAGGACCGTGCTGACCACGATGCCCTCGCGCGCCAGTTCCGCCCGCAGCGCCTGCCCCAGCCCCGCCGACGCGAACTTGCTGACCGAGTACGGCCCCAGGTGCGCAATCGCCACCCGCCCCCCCACCGACGACACGATCAGCACCCGGCCGCCCCCGCGCAGGTGCGGCCGGGCCGCGCGGACCATCCGCAGCGGCCCCAGCGTGTTCACCTCCAGCGCGTCGCGGTAATCCTGCTCGGTGGTGTTCGCCTCCGGCCCGATCTGGATGATGCCGGCGTTGTTCACCAGCACGTCCAGCCGCCCGTGGGCGCGCACGGCCTCCTGCACGGCCCGCGCGGCGTCCCCGTCGCGTCGCACGTCGCCGGTCACGGTGTGCACGCGCGGCCCGGCGTTCAGGCGTTCCTGCGCCCGGCGCAGGTCCTCGGCGGTGCGGGCCATCAGCGTGACGTTCGCCCCGCGCGACAGGCACTCCCGGGCCAGCGCCAGCCCCAGCCCGCGCGAACCGCCGGTGATCAGCACGCTCCGGCCCGTCAGGTCGTACCGGCCGGCCGGAGAGCGGAGGGCGCGTCGGGCGGCCAGGGCAGCGGCGGCCGTCAGGAGCAGACGTGTCGGGACTCGCATGGCTGCCATTGTGTGCCTCCCCGGTCCCGGCGCGGCCCTGCGTGAACAGCCTGTCAACGCGGCCTCTCATACGGATTCCGTTTGTTTCGCCAACAATCCGGAACTTCACCGGATTGCTGGCTCCACGTCCGGAACCCGTTTTTCTCCTGCTCTGCAGAGCAGCTCTCCGAGTCGCATCCGCTCGGACTGAACGGGCTTTGCAGCCCCTTCAATCGGAGTCCGTATCATGCGGCTGGCAGGCATCCGGCGGTGCCGGAGTGCGTCCGACCCCACGACTCCTGCCGCGCGCCCCTGACCACCCTGACTGCACGCTCTCACTGCACGCGCGTATACCAGTCCGGCCGGATCGGATGACCCGGCACCCGCACGCAGCGCGGAAATAAACGGTCCTCTCAGACGGGCGCCCGGTCGCCCGGGCACGATCCTGGCCGTGCCACACGGCCTTCCAGGCCCCCGAGCGGCCCCGGCCCGCATGAGGGCGTCCGGGCCAAGCCGCAAGGGTCACCGCGATCCTCTCAAGGTCGTGCCACACGGCGCCCGCATCATCGGTCCCAGGAGGAACCACCATGACCAAGACCAAGATGATGACCGCCCTGACCGCCCTCGCCCTGACCGCCGGTGTCGCCTCGGCGCAGACCAGCAGCACCGGCAGCGTCGGCGTGAACCTCGGCGCCGGACTGGGTGCGGGCCTCGCAGGACAGGCGCAGGGGAGCGACGGCGCAGGCAGTGCCAGCCTCCTCGGCGCGGTCGACAGCACCCTGAACGTCGGCGTGAACGCCAGCGGCAGCACCACCACCGACCGTGAAGGCCGGGAATCGGGCAGCGCAGGCAGCGTGAACGTCGGCCTGTCCGGCGCCCTGAGCGGCCTGCTGGGCGCCGGCGTCAGCGGGAACGACAGCGCTGGCAGCGCCGGCCTGCTCGGCGGCCTCACCAGCGCCCTGAACCTCGGCGTGAACGCCAGCGGCAGCACCGAACGCCCCTGAGGACCGACGGCAGCGCGCGCTGACACCAGCGCGCCCAGAGAGATACCGCGCTTAGCAGGGCGCAGGGATGAACGACAGGGAAGCGGGGCCTCCGGACAGCAGTGACGGACGGCCCCGCCTCCCTGTCCTGCGGCGGCACCACGCCCGAGCGCGGCGGGCCGTACCCTGGACGGATGACCCACCCGGCCCCCACCGCTCCCGCCGACCGACCGGCCCCGACCCGCATCGTGAGCCTGCTGCCCAGCGCCACCGACCTGCTGTTCGACCTGGGGTTGGGCGCGCGGGTGGTGGGGGTTAGTCACTCCTGCGACCACCCGCAGGCGCGGTCACTGCCGGTCCTGACGCGCTCCATCGTGGACAGCGCCGCCCCGCAGGCCGAGATCGACCGGGCCGTCAGCGACGCCGTGCGCGAGGGCCGCGCGCTGTACCGGGTGGACGGCCCGCGGCTGGACGTCCTGAACCCGGACCTGGTGGTCACGCAGGGCGTGTGCGAGGTCTGCGCGGTCACGCCCGGCACCATCGAGGCGGCCGTGCGGTACCTGCCGGGCTGCCTGCCCGCCGCGAACGTCCTGAGCCTGGAGGGCCGCCGCCTGAGCGGCATCCTGGACGACCTGCGGGCGCTGGGCGAGGCGGCTGGCGTGCCGGAACACGCCGGGGCGCTGGCCGCGCGGGCGCAGGCCCGCTGGGACGCCGTGCCGAGTGCCCCGCACGCGCCGCGCGTCCTGACGCTGGAATGGACGGACCCGCCCTTCTACGGGGGGCACTGGGTGCCCGAGCAGGTCGAGCGGGCCGGCGGCGTGAACGTGCTGGGCGCGGCCGGAACGGATTCGGGCCGCGCGGGCTGGGCGCAGATCGAGGCGCTGCGGCCCGACGTGACGGTCGTCATGTGCTGCGGGTACGGGCTGCGCGACAACGTCAGCTTCGCCCGCGCCCTGGACCCGCAGCGACCGCTGGGGCAGGTGTGGGCGGTGGACGCGAACGCCCTGTTCAGCCGCCCCGCGCTGGGCGTGGTGCGCGGCGCGGAGGTCCTCGCGGCCCTGCTGCGCGGCGAGGCCACCCCCGGCCAGAGCGAACGCGTCCGGGGCTGAAAGGGACGGCACCCCCGTCGCGCTCCTCCTCTGCGGGGCCTCTGTGCGAGTCGCCTCCGCCCGGATGGAATGGTGGTGGCAACCCGTTCAACCGGCGTCCATGCTACGAATTCCGTCTGTTCCATTCACAACCCCGAAGGCAGCCGGGTTGCCAACTCCACGTCCGGAACCCGCCCAGCTCCCACTCGCTTCGCTCGGATTGAACGGGCTTTGCAGCCCATTCAATCGGAGTCGGTATGACAGGCGGCCGGGCATGAACGGGGGAGGGGGGACCCCCGCGGATCCCCCCTCCCCCTGCCTGCGTCCGGTCGGCCGGCGTGCGGGTGTGGCCCGGCGTTACAGCCCGGCGGCCAGGATCAGCTTGTGAGCCAACCAGCCCAGCGCGATGCACACGGGCAGCGTGAAGATCCAGGCCTGCACGATCCGCCCGGCGACCTGCCACTTGACCTTGCGGAAGCCCTTGGTGGTCCCGACGCCCATGATCGCGGTGCTGATGGTGTGCGTGGTGCTGACCGGGATGCCCAGGCGGCTGGCCGTCTCGATGATCAGCGCGGCGCTCGTCTCGGCCACGAAGCCGTCCACGGGTTTGAGATCCACGACCTTGAAGCCCATGGTCTTGATGATCCGCCACCCGCCCACGGCGGTCCCGGCACCCATGGCAGCGGCGGCCGACAGGATCACCCAGGTCGGTACTGTCTCGTACTTCACGCCGAAATACGCACCCAGCGCGAAGGTGATGATGCCCATGGTCTTCTGCGCGTCGTTCCCGCCGTGAGAGAAGGCCATGAACGCGGCGCTGAAGATCTGCAGCACCCGGAAATTGCGGGTCACCAGCCGGGGTTTCATCCAGCGCAGCACCAGCCACGACAGCAGGAACATCAGCAGGATCGGCACGATGAAGCCCAGCACGGGACTGGAGACCAGTCCGGTCAGGGTCTTGTTCACGCCCTTCGGGATGATGATGCTCCAGCCGCCCGCCGCGACGCCCGCGCCGACCATGCTGAACACCAGTGCGTGGCTGGAACTGCTGGGCAGGCCCTTCCACCACGTGAACAGGTTCCAGGCGATGGCGCTGACCAGGGTGGCGCCCACGAGTTCCAGCGTGGCGTACTCCTGCGGGATGATGTCCTTGCTGATGGTCTTGGCGACAGCCGTGCCGGTCAGGGCGCCCACGACGTTCAGGACGGCGCTCATGGTGATGGCCTGCGCGGGCGTGAGGACCTTGGTGGCGACCGAGGTGGCGATGGCGTTCGCGGTGTCGTGAAAGCCGTTAATGAAGTCGAAGGCCAGCGCCAGAACGACGATGACGATCAGTGCGAGCAGGGCAGGTTCCATGGTCCGCTGCCTTAAGCGTTCTTCAGCAGGATGCTTTCGACGGTCTTGGCGACCCGCTGCGCCTGATCGCTGGCGTCCTCGATCAGCGCCACGATCTCACCGCCGCGCATGGCGCGGATCATGCCGGGCACGTCGTTCACGCCGTCGTACAGGTGGCGCTGCACCTCGTCGCTGATGGTGTCCCCCTGGTCTTCCAGCGCGCGGATCTCCCGGGCGATCCGGGCCAGGTCGCTCAGTTTGCCCTTGTTCTCGATCAGGGGCATGCCCTGGGCCAGCAGGGCGCACTGCTGCTCGACGATGCGGGCCAGCTGCGCCATCTGCGGCAGCGGGCGTTCCACGCCGTACAGGCTGAGTTTGCGTGCGGCGTCCTCCATGTCGTCCACGAGGTCATCGAGTTCGTTGTTCAGGCTGATGATGTCCTCACGGTCGAACGGCACGATGAAGGACTCGGCGAGCAGGTTGGTGATCTCGCCGGTCAGGCGGTCCCCCTCGTGCTCCAGGTCGCGGACGCGCTGCACCTTGGCTTCCACGTCGGTGTAGTTCTCCAGCAGGTCCACGAGCGCGGTGGCGGTGGCGTGGGCGTTCCGGGCGGCTTCAGCGAACTTCTGGCTGAATTTGGGGTTGCTGGGCATGAATTTAGACAGAACCATGACAATCCTCCTGATTGTCCGCCCGAATGTCATGGAAATGTCAGCCCGGGCGGGCAAGAACAACCGGGAGGGCCACTGTGGTCACCTCCCGCACTGTACAGACACTACACTTCACGTTCCCCAAACACCAATCCCGTTCTGCTGACCTGCGGCACAGTCACGTGACGGCCCCGCCTATCATGGCACTCATGGCTGAATTCCAGCACCGCTCCCGGACCCCGGACCGCCGGGCCGCGCCCAGGACCAGCCTCGGCCCCAGCCCGGAGCCAGCCGAGACTGCTGCACAACGCGCGGCCGCGCCCCTGCAGCGATTCCTGAGCACGCCTGCCCGCGCGCAGGGGCAGGTCGCCCGGCCCGTCCTGCGCGCCGCAACGCTCCAGCGGCAGGAGGAGGACCGCCTGTCGGGTGCCCGTCAGACGGTCCAACGACAGGTCGAGGCGGTGGGTGACGTCGCCCCCGTCCAGCGGCACGCTGATCTGCCCGTTCCCGCACGGCCCGTCACGCCGTCCGACTGGGTGACCGTGATGCGCCACCGCGCCGAGACTGTCGAGGGGCAACGCCTGGACACCCGCACCTTCAGCGACTTCCAGACCCTCCAGCGGCAGGTTGCCCAGTCGCTGGGTCAGGGTTTCCGGATGGACCGGGGTAACCCCGCCGCCCGCTACGCCGCCTATGGCGAGCACCTCGCCACCCTGCAACGCCACGCGCTGAGTGCCCCGGTGTCCCGTGTGGTGCTCGGCATGGTTCCCCCGGCCGAGCGACTGCCGCTTCAGCGCGCGACGGAAGAGGCGTTGCAACGTCAGATGGCGCAGGAGCAGGCCGCACTGAACTTCGACACCCTCGGTTCCCTGCAACGGCACCTGGCCGAGCTGGACGCCGAGGCGACCCAACCCGTGTTGCAGCGCATCCAGGCGCGGCGGGGCGCAGGGAACCCGCTGCCGGAGGCGATCCAGCGGCACCTGGAACAGGGCCTGAACCATGACCTGAGCCGCGTGCGGATTCACGACGACGCGGAAGCAGACAAACTGGCGAAGGGCGTGAATGCCACCGCCTTCACCACGGGCACCGACATCTTCTTCCAGGCGGGGCAGTTCAACCCGAACACGCAGAGCGGGCTGGAGCTGCTGGCGCACGAGGTGACGCACACGGTGCAGCAGAGCCAGGGGCGCGTGGGGCGGGGCATCGACCCGGACGCCGGACTGGAAGCCGAAGCGCGCAGCATGGGCGCCAGACTCGCGCAGAGCGGCCCGCAGTTCGGCACGAAACACACCCCCATGCCCCGCGCGGCCCTCCTGAACCCCACCGCACCCGCCGCCCCCACCGTGCAGCGCTGGGCCAATCCTCTGGACCACCTGCGGAAACTCAAGGAGAAAGCGAAAACTGCTGTCAGGCAGGTCATCCGCACTGTCCGCGAGCCCGCCGCCCGCAAGGCCGCCCTGAACGCCATCAAGCGCGCCGTGCCCGCCCAGATCCGCCGCAGCGTCCAGAACGCCATCCAGAAGGGAAAAACGCGCGTCAAGGCCACTGTCAGTCGCGTCACGCAGGTCGCCCGCCGCGCCCCGCAGGTGCAGAAGCTCCTCAAGGTCGCCAGCAGTCTCCCGGCCCGCGCCCGGACGGCCATCGCCGCTGCCACCCGCATCCGGCAGGCCGCGCAGACCCTCGGCACCGCCAGCGGCCGCGCCCACCTCGCCCAGCGCGCCCGCGCGGCCGCCCAGCAGACCATCCAGGCCGCCGCCCGCCGCCTCCCTCCCCGCGCGCAGGCCACCCTGAGCAGGATCGGACGGACCGCCACCGCCGCCGCCCACAACCTCAGGCAACTGGGCGTCAGCGTCCACAAGTTCACCACCGACCCCACCTACCGCAAGGAAACCCTGACCCGCCTCACGCAGACCCCCATGGTCAGCGGCCTCGCGAAGGTCGGCGGGAACCTGCAGCGCTTCACCACCGACCGCGCCTACCGCGCCCAGCAACTCCACCGACTCGCGCAGGCCGGACAGCGCATCACCCTGCCCGTCACGCAACTGGGCCGCGACATCAGCAGCCTCGGCAGGGACGCCATGGTCAGCGTCGTCCAGAAAAGCGGGGAGGCCATGGCCTGGGCCACCAGGAAATTCGAGCAGGCCAAACACAGCAAGGTCGGCCAGGGCATCCAGAAAAGCTGGGCGTGGATGAAAAGCACCGAGGGCAAAGCCACCCTGGCCAAATTCGGCGCGGCCATCGCCACAGGCGTCGCGGTCGTCGCCGTGGTCGGCACCGGCGGCGCCGCCCTGCCCCTCGTCCTGGCAGCCGCCGGAGTCGCCAGCGGCGTCGCGGGCAGCCTCGCCGAGAACGCCGTCCTTCGCGGCTCCGGCGAAGCGAAATACGCCGGACGCAAACTGACCCACGGCATCACCCCCACCACCATGCTCATCGACGGCGCGCTGGGCGTCGCCCTCGGCCCCGCCGCCCGCATCGTCGGCGGCGCCGCCAGCCGCCTCGTCGGCAGCGCCGCCAAATACGCCGGCGGCGGCCTGAAAATCGCCGGGAAATACGCCGGAGCGGGTCTGCAGAACGCCAAGGTTTCAGCGTTGCGGCAGCTTGGTCTGGTGAGTGCAGCTGGTGCCAGAAGATCCATGTACGTCGTTCGGCAGGAAGCCTCGCAGGTTTGGCAGGCTACCCGGCAGGGCGTACAGACCTACAACCGTGCAATTTCGACTGAAGTCCGCGCCGGAATCAGGGGCGACATGCTCGGCAATGCGGGCTGGCGGGGCATGGCCCAGCGGGACGCCGCGACCCTGCTGGCCGGAACGGACGTCCTGAGGAAAGCCGTCAATCAGGTGGCCCGCGCGCGCGTGAAGGCGCAACTGAGCGGCCCGATGGGCAAGATTCTGGCCCGGCAGCGCCTGAACATGCCCGGCGCCAGCACCCGCAAACTTCAGACGGCGCTGTTCAACGAACTGAAGGCCAATTCGCCCGACGAACTGATCGCCGCGGCCTGGAAGGCCAACGCCCAGCTGCGGCGCGCGGCCTACGGCGAGACTTTCCGGGGCATCGGGCGGCAAGTGAAGCAGGTGGCCTTCGGCAACGCCAGTACCCTGCCGGGCAAGGCGCTCAATCTGGCCACCATGGGCCCAAGGCTGGTCGCTGGCAATGTCGCGCAGAAGTTGAACCTGCACCTCTCGGCGTTCGCAGGCGGCGCGGCCAGAGGACTGGGTACCCTGGCCGGAAGTACCAGCGAAGAACTGGTGAAATTCGCGGGCCTCAAGTTCTCCCAGAACGTCAAGGACAATGCGCAGAAAGGCCCTGGGGCTGCCATTCCCAGTGCGGCTCAGGCCACGATGGGGGAATTCTCGAAAGTCTCGAATTATGGTGACGCGGCCCTGCAGGGCATTGTCGGACTGTCCCCCGAAATATTCGGCAAGAAAGAAGGAATGGTGCCTGGTCTAGCTGGATATGATCTGCTTTTTAAGCAGGCTGGTGCCATTTTTGGCAATAGCGTGGGTGGAGATCAGCATGAAGTGGCGAACTCGACTCAGGAAGAAGGTAAGTGAATTATGCTCAGTAAAATATTTAGAGGCGCTTTCGGGCAACCTAGAGATCTGCCTGAGCAGTTTTCTGGCGATTCGTATACGGCATTTATTGGATTTCTTAAAGGAATCCGTTTGGATGATGTAGAATTAAATAGCGAGTCTGTTCGTATAAGAACTGCCAATAAGAACGATATTCTGATCTTGCCCTCTGGAAAAGGAGCTTTGCATATCGAGCTCCAGACGTCCAGATCGGACATAGATCTTTCGGGAGTGGAATACTTTGACCCATTTTTCGGAATAGTTAATGTTGGAGGGAAAGTGTTGATTTCGCGGCAGTTCGATTTTAGGTACCAGGGAGACGTGGAAGCGTCTTCGGAAAAACTATTTTTTCATATCTATGAAACTCTGTTGGGGGAACGATACAGCGGGAAGCTCATTCACTTCCGGCCGTATCTGAATGGAAAGACGTATGGTACGTCTTGGCAGGCGTTCGCGCATTTCATGAAGAAGATCAAGGGCGACCGGGTCACGTCGGAAGCCAGCCATTACATCTCGTTTGATACTGGCGGGGTGCCCCTGGGACTGCAGAAGTCGGACAACAGCCAGGAAATCATCATTTCCTATGATCTGCGGGATTACGAGGGGCTGTACGACGAGTACCGGGAGCAGATTCTGGAATTGATCAACGGGGTGGCGTTGCGGCACCGGCAGATCTGTTTCCTGATTGACCGGGAGCGGCTGCTGATCTGCAACAAGTTCTACGTGTCGCCGGAGACGGACGCGTTGAATCTGTTCACGGCGCAGTTGCAGGCGATTCATGATGCGCTGCTGGATTACCTGACGACGGTGCAGGACGCACCGGAGAATGCGTGGTTGCGGGCGGCCAGGGAAGCGTTCGTGCGTGGACAGCCGTTGCCCCGTGCTTGACAGGGAGGGACTTGTATGACTCAGGTGAAGTTTGGTCGGCAGTTGAATGAGCGGGCTCCGTTCGAGGTGAACGATCTGGTGTTTTCCGGGTTGCCGTTGTCGCTCTCGGAGGAGCGTCTGCTGGCGGGTGCGGGGGACGGTGGGACTGAGGTGGAGTTGATGGACGCGGTGCTGGAGGTGCTGGCGCAGGTGTTGAACGCGCGGGCGCAGGCGGAGCGGGTGGATGCGGGGTGGCTGCTGGAGAATCTGGCGCCGTCGGATGTGGAAGGTATTCTGGATTACCTGCGGGCGACGCCAGTCGCGTGAGCGACTGATACGGACTCCGATGGAATGGGCTGCAAAGACCGTTCAATCCGAGCGAAGCGAGTAGGAGGGAAACGGGTTCCGGACGTGGAGTGGGCAGATCGGTGGTGTGCCGATCTGTCAACGAAACAAACGGAACCTGCATGAGGAGGAGGGCGTGCCAGGTTTGACCGGCACGCCCTCTCTGCTGGTGAGGTTCAGGGCAGCTTGAGGGGTTCCGTGAACGTGGCGCGGCAGGAGGCGTAGCAGTCGGTGATGGTGTTCGCGCCCGCCGGGGTGCTCTTCGCGTCGGGGATGATGTCGCCCGCGCCGTAGCCGTCCCCGCCGAAGATGCCGCCCATCAGGCCGATGCCGGCGGTGGGTCTGCCGCTCAGGCCCACCGCCGTCCAGGGTATGGCGAGTTCCACGGTCTGCTCGGGGGCCGCGCCGCGGCTGGCCTGGAGGTAGTCGGCGGCGTTCACCTCGGGCGTGGCCGTGTCGCTCTGCACGAGCCGCAGCTGGGCCTTCTCGGTGCCGTAGCGGGCGATGAAGGCGTTCACGCCGTCCATCTGACCGCCGAAGGTCGCGGCGCGTTTCCAGGCGTCGAAGCTGTCGGCCTGTTTTGCGCCGCCGGGCGCGGTGTCGAGGTACAGGATCGCGCTGTTGCCGTCCCCCCGGTACGTGTACGCGAGGTACAGGTACTGGGCGTCACTGTCGGCCCGCAGGCTCAGCCAGTTGTTGTTCGCGCCGAAGGTGCCCTCGGCGGGGCTCTGCACGCTGACGGCGGGAGCGGTCCAGTCGCCCAGGTCGCCGTCGATGGTGTACTTCGTGCGCAGGTCGCGTGCCAGGGTGATGTTGGCGTCCTGCGTGGGCGCGGTGACGTTCAGGGTGCCGTCCACGTACCCGCCCGCGCTGGCTTTCAGGGTCTGCGCTCCGGCGGGCACGCGCAGGGTGTAGGTGCCGTCCGGGAAGGTGACCGCGTAGTTCAGGCTGGGGTTGGCGCTCGTGGCTTCCACCAGGGCCCCGCCCAGGTTCTGCCCGCCGCCCGTGACGCGCCCGGTGACCGTGGCGGCCGGGACGGGCTGCTCGGTGAAGTCGTACGTGCCGCTGTAGGCGTTGCCGTTCGTGCCGACCACGTAGGTGCGGTCGCCCTGGCCCGGGGCCTCGTAGCCGCCGTTCTTCGCGCCCGCGCTGTCGTTCCCGAACTTGAACTTCACCTCGCGGAACAGGGGCAGGTCGATGCTGGTCTTCCACACGCCCGGCGTGTCCTGGGTCATGGGGTACTCGATCTGACTGCCGGTGTCGAAGCGGCGCAGTTCGATGGGCCCGTTGCCCTGGGTGCGGGCGTCCACGGTGAACGTCACCTTCGCGGTGTTCCTGCTGCCCGGCGTGCCCGTGACCGTCACGCCCCGGCTCTCGGCCCCGGCGCTGTCCACGGTGACGAGGCGGAAGGTGGTGTTGACGTCGTTCGTCAGGCCGCGCGCCAGGAAGCTGCCCTGCGTGGCGGGAAGGGGCGCGAAGTTCACGAGGCGCTCGGTGCCACCGGCTGCTTGCACGTATACGCGGTATCCGGCGACCTTCGGGTCCGTGCCCGGCGTCCAGCTGAGCTGCGCGGCGCTGTCCCCGGCCTTCACGGTCAGGCCGGCGACCTCGGGCAGGGCGGGGTTCACGGTGCCGGCCGCGCCGGAGCCGCCGGGCGCGGTGACGGCCAGCACGCTGCGGGCGGGTACGCGGCCGACCAGTTTGCCGCCGCTGACGCTCAGGGTGTTGGCTCGGCCCGTCACCTCGGTCAGGGCGGTGCCGGAGAAGGTGCCCAGCAGCGGAATCCCGCCGCCACTCAGGCTGCCCAGATCCAGTTCGGTGTCGCCGTTGTTCACGACGAACACCACCGGCTGCCCGGCCACGCCCTGCACGCCGCCCATCACGCGGCGGTAGGCCAGGACGGGCGCGCCGCCGTTGGGGCGCCAGAGTTCCTGCTGCGCGCCGCGCGTCAGGGCGCGGTACCTGCCGCGGGCGGCGGCCAGGGCCCCCAGGCGCTCGTCGAGCGTGCTGCCGCCCAGGCGGGTGAAGTCCATGTCCTCGCGGTTGCCCTGCCCCAGCGGGTGGTCGTAGGGGTCACCCTTGCCGGCCTGGGCGTACTCGGTGCCCTGCCAGACGCTGGGCGTGCCGCGCGAGAAGTACATGGTGGACAGCGCCATATCCAGGCGCTCGGCGGCCTGCGCGGCGCTGCCGCCCCGTTCGGTCACCTCGGTCACGAAGCGGCGCACGTCGTGGTTGTCCACGAAGGTCGTCAGGCGGGTGGGGTCGCGGTACACGCCGTCCTGCGCGAACACGTCCGCCATGCGGTCCAGGTTCCCGCCCGCGGTGCTCATCTGGTCCTTGAAGGCGTAGTACAGCGCGAAGTCGAACACGCTGGGCGCACCCAGGTCGTTCATGAACCGCGCCAGGAAGGCGGGATTGCCGTCGAACACCTCACCGACCGACCAGATCCTGGCCGGGTCGCCCGCGCCGCCCGCCTTGAAGAACTGCGTCCAGTAGGCGTCGGGCACGTGCTTCATCGTGTCGATGCGCAGGCCGTCGATGCCGGTCGCGCCGCGCCAGTACGTCACGAAGTCGTTCAGGTAGGCGGTGACGGCCGGGAGTTCCTGCCTGAAGTCCGGCAGGCCCGCCAGATCGCAGTCGGTGGTCTTGTTGTTTGAGGCGTCGCAGTCCGCCTTCGTGTGGAACCACTCGGGGTTCATCTTCGTGAGGGTCGCGCCGTACCCGGCGTGGTTCACCACGATGTCCTGGATGACCTTGAGGCCGTTCTTGTGCGCCGCGTCGATCAGCGCCCTGTACTCGTCGAGGGTCCCGAGGTGCGGGTCGACCTTCCTGAAGTCCTCGGCCCAGTAGCCGTGGTACCCGGCGAACGGTCTGCCCTGACTGGGGCCGCTGCCGGTGTTGATCGCAGGGACCTGCAGCACGACCGGGCTGACCCAGATGGCCGTGAAGCCCATCCGCTTGAAGTAGCCCTCGTCGATCCTGGCCTTCAGGCCCGCGAAGTCCCCGCCGTGCCACGCCAGGGGGTTGGTGCGGTCGGCGCGGTCCCCGGCGTCGCGGCCCGGGCCGTTGTCGTTGGTCGGATCACCGTTGGCGAAGCGGTCGGTCATCGCGAAGTAGATGACCTCGTCCTGCCAGGTGCGAGGCGTGGGCGGAGAGGGAGCCTTGAACAGGCTGCAGGCTGACAGGGACAGCGTGAGGGCCGCCAGGGCGCCCGCGCGCCCGACCGTATGGAAGCGTTTCATGTGTCATTCATTCAAGACGGAAGCGCTTCCGGAAGTCAATCTTCACCGAGCGCTCACGTGGCAAGCCCGCCGACAGTCCCGCTCGCCGCCCGCCCGTAGCGTGATCCCCATGAAAGCCACCTGGAACGGCGCGACCATCGCCCAGTCCGACGACACCGTCGTCGTCGAGGGCAACCACTACTTCCCCGCTCACAGCGTGAACCCCGAGTACCTTCGACCCAGCCGCACCCACACCACCTGCCCCTGGAAGGGCGAGGCCAGCTACCACACCCTGCACGTCAACGGCCAGGAGAACCCGGACGCCGCGTGGTACTACCCCGAACCCAGGGACGCCGCGCGGCAGATCGCGGGCCGCGTCGCCTTCTGGAAGGGCGTGACGATCAGCGCAGACTGATACGGACTCCGATTGAAGGGGCTGCAAAGCCCGCTGGGTCCGAGCGAAGCGAGTAGGAGCAACACGGGTTCCGGGCGTGGAGCCGGCAATCCGGTGAAGTTCCGGATTGTTGGCGAAACAAACGGAATCCGTATGATACGGACGCCGGTTGAACGGGGTGCTGACCTGTTCACTCCCGAGAGGATGCACGACTGCTGGAACCGTGTGCCACACGACGTAGGGTGGCATGGCAGCTGTCCTGCCCGATGAAAATCCACAGAGGTCCGTGCCGGGCGACGTTCTGAAGGGCGTCTCGTGCCGCCCGGAAACGCTAGATCCGAGCTGGGGCAAAACGGGTTCCGGTCGGCCACGCGCAGAACGCCGGGAATCGTGCGACCGGCTTCAGGCGAGCAGGGGCTGGCCCGCGCCGTCCAGGGCGCCCACGCCGCCCACCACCACGCGGTTGCGTCCGTCCTCGAGTCCGCGCAGGGTGTCCTGCGCGTCACGCAGCAGCTCCGTGGCGTCGCCGTGCAGATCCTGAAACGCCAGCCCGATGCTCACGGTCGGGTTCACGCCCTCCAGCGGCCGGGACGCCACCCGCACCCGCAGCCGCTCGCAGGCGGCGCGGGCCGCGCGGGCGTCCGGGGCGCGCAGCACCACCACCAGCTGATCCGGGTTCAGGCGGCCCAGCAGGTCCTCGTCGCGCAGGGCGCCCAGCGTCACGCGCGCCACGTGCGCGATCAGCCGCTCGGTGAAGCCCTGCCCGCGCTGCGCCTGCAGGGCCGGCAGTTGATCCAGTTCGATCACTGCCACGCCCAGCCCCTCCGGACGGCGGCGGAACTCCCGTGCCAGCGCGTCCTGCACGCTGAACCGGTCCGGCAGGCCCGTCAGGGCGTCCCGTCCATCCGGCAGGCCGTCGCCCAGCAGGTCACGCCGCATGAGGCCCAGCGTCCGCACGACTGCGCTGTGCTGCCCGCCGAGCAGCACCAGGGATGCCAGCAGCATCTGCGTCAGCGCGCCCGTCACCGGAGACGCCAGCGCTCCGGCCGGACCGGCCACGAACACGCTCAGCAGCGCGGCCGACGCGCCCAGCCCCACCACGTTCAGTGGCAGGCTGCCCTGCCGGCCCAGCATCCACAGGTGCGCGGCCAGCAGCACCGGCACCCACGGCCCCACGCCCGCCAGGGTCGCCAGTTGCAGCGGTTCCGGCACCCGGAACAGCACGAACCACAGGTGGCTGAGCAGGTACACCCAGCAGCCCAGCAGCGTGGTCAGGTGCAGCGTCCGGACGGGAACCCGCCGGCTGTGCAGCGCCGCCACGACCAGCGCGACCACCCCGGCCAGCCCCGGCAGGGCCACCCGCTCGAACTCGTTCATGGGCAACGACGCCATACGCAGTAGCAGGGCCGCCAGCAGCACCAGCAGCAGCCGGCGGTTCACCGATCGGCGCTCCCCGGATTCCCGCAGGCCCCGCCCGTCGGGAGCCGGGTGGGCGGTCAAAGCAGTGGCGGGAGGGAAACGCATTCTGATCAGCAGTGCAGCACAGCCACTCTCACGCTGACCTGACAGTCATCTCGGCGCGGCGGGTGGAGGGTGGGGGGGGCTCCCGCGTTCCGCCCCTCCCGCCGGCTGCCCGGAACCCGTTCATACGGACGGCCGTCTGTTTCGTTTCAACCCGAGCGGAACGAGCAGGAGAGAAACGCCCCTCCGGGCGTGGAGTTGGCAGACCGGTGGTGTTCCGATCTGTGAACGAAACGAACAGGCCCGGAGTTCACGGGCCTGCCGGGGGCGCCACCCGCACGCCGGCCGCTCCCAGGGCCGCGCGCAATTCACGCGCCAGCGCCGCCGCCTCGGGCCCGTCCCCGTGCAGGCACAGCGTCCCGGCCGGCACCCGGACCTCCTCGCCGGTCACGGCGAAGGTGCGGCCCTCCCGGGCGATCCTCACGCCCTGCGCGGTTGCCTGCGCCGCCCCCAGCAGCGCTCCCGCCTGCCCGCGCGGCCACAGGGTGCCGTCCGGGGCGTACCCGCGGTCCGCGAAGCCCTCACCCACCGCCCGCAGGCCCAGCGCGGCCGCCTCGCGCAGCATCACGCTGCCCGCTCCTGCCAGCCCGAAGTACAGCCCAATGCCGCTGTCGGCCGCGGCCCGCGCGACCGCCCGGGCCAGCGCCGCGTCCCGCGCGGCCATGTTGTACAGCATCCCGTGCGGTTTGACGTGGTTCAGCCGGACCCCCTCACGCGCCGCCACCGCCTTGAGGGCCTCGATCTGCTCGCGCACGAAGGCGGTCACCTCGTCCGGCGGGAAGTGCTGCTCGCGCCGCCCGAAGCCCTCGCGGTCCGGGAAGCCCGGATGTGCGCCGGCCACCACCCCGAAGCGCGCCGCGAGCCGCAGCGAATCCCGCATGGTCCCGGCGTCCCCGGCGTGACCGCCGCAGGCGATGTTCGCGCTCGACACGGACGCCATCACCGCCGCCTCGTGCGCGCTGCCTTCCCCCAGATCCGCGTTCAGGTCAATCTGCATCCCCCCGAGCATAGGGGAGAGGACCGCCCCCGGCCCACCCGGACCACGCCCGCAGCGCCGATTCCGCCTGCCGCAGCGCCCGCTCCTGCGCCCACAGCGCCGCGCGGGCCTCGGCCAGCGGGACCGGCCGGAAGGTCACGCGGTCTCCGGGGCGCAGCTGTCCCAGGCGGGGCAGGTCCGCGCGGATCACCACCAGCGGCGTGGGGTAGCCCCCGTGGGTGCCCGCGTCCGGCAGCAGCAGGATGGGCCGCCCGTCCGGTGGGAGCTGCACCATGCCCGGCACGTTCGGCACGCTCGCCCGCGCCGGATCGTGCGGGGCCGCCACCGCCTCCTGCAGCCGCGCGCCCATGCGGTCCACCTGCGCGCCCACCGTGAACGGCCGCTCCAGCAGCGCCGCCCCCAGCCCGGCGGTCAGGTCGGACGTGCCGGTCACCCGCAGCGTCTGCTCCGGCCCCAGCGGCGTGTGCAGCGCCGGCGCGATGAACGCCTGCCGGGGCGTCACGGGGGGCGCCGCGCCATACCGCAGCCGGTCCCCGGTCCGCAGCGCCCGGCCCTCCAGTCCCCCGAAGGCGCCGCGCAGGTCGGTCGAGCGGCTCCCGAACACCTCCGGCAGGTCCAGGCCGCCCCGCACCGCCAGGAAGGCCCGCGCGCCCACCGGCGTGCCCCCCACCCGCAGGGTCTGGCCCGCTCCCACCGCCACCGCCCGCCACAGCGGGAAGGGCGCGCCGTCGAGTTCCGCAACGAACGGCGCGCCGCACAGACTGACCAGCGCCGGCGCGTGAAACAGCAGCGTGGGGCCGCCCAGCGTGACCTCCAGGCCCGCCGCGCCCGCCCGGTTCCCGACCAGGGCGTTGGCCAGCCGGCGCGTCACCGGATCGGCCGCGCCGCCCGCCGGAACCCCCAGCGCCCGCACCTGCCGCCCGGCGTCCTGCACGGTGGTCTGCAGGCCGGGCCGGCTCACCTCGATCAGCGGCGCCCCGCTCACGGGCGGCCCTGCCCGGGGCGGCCGGCAACCGCCTCGAGACGCACCCGGTCCCCGGCCCGCCACGGCACCGGCTCGGGCCGTGACAGGTCGAACAGGTTCAGGTCCGTGACCCCCACGATCCGCCACCCGCCCGGCGTGCCGCGCGGGTACACGCCCGCCCACGGCCCCCCCAGCGCCACGCTGCCCGCCGGAACCCGCTCGCGGGGCGCGTCCAGGCGCGGCATCCGCAGTTCGGGCGGCAGGCCGGTCAGGAACGCGAAGCCCGGCGTGAAACCCAGAAACGCGACCTCCAGCGGCGTCCTGCACAGCGCCTGCACGAACGCCGCCGCGTCCAGGCCCGCGCGGGCCGCGCACCAGCCGAGGTCCGGCCCCCCCGGCCCGCCGAAACGGACCGGGACCACCAGCGTGCGCGCCGCCCCGTCTGCCGGGTCGGGCTGCCGCAGGGCCAGCAGCCGCGCCCGCACCCCCGCTTCCAGGGTCGCTCCGTCCGACTGCAGGGGATCGAACAGCAGTGTCAGCAGGTGCAGGGCCGGCACGACCTCCTGCACGCCCGGCAGCGGCCGCGCCCGCAGTTCGTCCAGCAGCGCGCGTGCGTGCGGCGTGCCCACCACCAGCGCCGAGTCCCCCAGCCACGTGAAGGACGCCTCTACATCCACGCCGCTCATGCCCGCATGATCTCACGCGCCGCCCGCTACGCTGGCACGCAGATGACTGCCGCCCCCCGCCTCGTGCGCGCCGTTGCCGCGCAACCCCACTGGCACGCCACCGACTTCACCTCCGCCGCCGCCTTCCGCCGCTGGATGCGCGGCCAGCTGGAAGCGGCCCGCCCGCACCTCGCCCCGGACCGCCCGAACCTGGTGGTGCTGACCGAACTGAACGGCCTGCCGCTGGTCCTGCGTGGCGGCGCCTGGGCGCTGCGGCTGCGGACCTTCGAGCGGGTGGCGCTGGCCCTCTTCCTGGCGCGGTTGCCCCGCACGCTGCCCGTCCTGCTGCGCGAGCGCGTGTCGCCCGTCCGCGCGCTGCAACTCGCCCACACCGACGAGAACACCGCGCTGTACCTGCGCACCTGCCGCGACCTGGCCCGCGAGTACGGCGTGTACCTCTGCTGCGGCAGCGCTCCCATGCCCCGCTACGCCCGGCGCGGCCACCGCCTGATCCGCGCTCCGGGCGTCCTCACCAACCAGACGGTCCTGCTCGACCCGCAGGGCGAACTGATCGGCGTGACCGACAAGATCCACCTGACGCCCGACGAGCAGCGCGGCGGGGTGGACCTCACGCCCGGCGACCCGGCCGAACTGCGCGTGTTTCCCACGCCCGCCGGGGACCTGGGCGTGGCAATCAGCCTCGACGCCTTCCGGCCCGACGTGATCGGCGCGCTGGAACGCCAGGGCTGCACCGTCCTGCTGCAACCCGACGCGAACGGCTCTCCCTGGACCGCCCGCGAGGGTCTGCCCCCGGACCCGGCCCACCTGCGCGACCAGCCGGTCGCGTGGCTTGAAAGCAGCTGGCAGGTCACCAGCACCAGTCCACGCATCCGCTACGCCGTGAACCCCATGGTCGTCGGCAACCTCCTGGACCTCACCTTCGACGGGCAGAGCGCGATCACCGGCCCGCCCGCCGAAGCGCCCCGGCCCCGCAGTTACGTCATGACCGACCCCCGCCCCGGCTTCCTGGCCCTGACCCCCTGGGTCGAGGACGGCCCCGCCGATCAGTTACGTCAGACCGGGCAGCAGCTCGCGGCCGGCAGCGGTCACCCCCGCGAGAACGCCTACCGCACCGACACCCTCTGCGCCGACCTGACCCTGCCGCCCACCACCCTCACCCCGCCCGTCCCCACCCCCCATGAGGAAGCCCTGCGCGCCCTGCTGCGCGGCGAAACCCGTCCGGCTCGCCGCGCCCGCTGGCCCCTGCCGCTCCTGCTGCTGCTGCCGCTCCTGCTGCTGCGCCGCCGCAACCGTTGACAAGATCGCAAAGCCCCCCTATACTTCCCCTCGCGCTCAAGGAAGCACCGAAAGCGCGCCCCGCCAGAAGGGGGGGTTGGCCGAGTGGTTGAAGGCAACGGTCTTGAAAACCGTAGTAGGGCAACCTACCGGGGGTTCGAATCCCTCACCCCTCGCCAGATGACAACACGGTACTGCCCGCATGGAGAGATGGGTGAGCGGCTTAAACCAAGCGTTTGCTAAACGCTCGTAGGGGTTATACCCTACCGCGAGTTCGAATCTCGCTCTCTCCGCCAAGTACCACCACAGAAAACAGGATGTGCCCGTAGCTCAGCTGGATAGAGCGTCTGACTACGGATCAGAAGGCCAGGGGTTCGAATCCCTTCGGGCACACCACACAGACCCCCTCCCAGAGGGGGTTTTTTCATTCCGGGCACGCGCATGCATCACGGCGCGTGCCCTGTGCGTGCCGCGTTACCGGGGTGCCTGGACGTGCCCCAGCAGCGGAAAGTGGCGGGTCTGCTCGCCGGTCAGGCCGGTGGCGTGTTCCAGGTCGGTGACAGTCCGTTCCAGTTCGCGCAGCAGCGCCCGCAGGCGGGGCCGGGCGTGCGTGGCGGGCGCGGCGAGGTAGTGGTCACTCAGCAGGCGGTAGTACTGGAGGGTGCCGTCGCGGCCCTGCGCGAAACGGTCGAAGAAGGCCGCGCGCTGCCCGGCGGGCAGGTCACGGATGTCCGCGAGGATGGTGCGGGCGTTGTGGAGTTTGTCGGCGGCGCTCACCAGCAGCGGGGAGGCGGGCTGGGCGGGCAGGTGGCGCAGGTACGCGGCCTTGCGGTCCGCCCAGGGCCGCTTGGGCTGCCCGGGAGCCGGGGTGTCGTCGGTGGCGCTGTCCACGAGCCGGGCGACAGGCTCACCGAACCGGCGGGCGATCTCGGCGCGCAGGTCGGCGGGGGAGCGGCGGGCGTGGACCGGGCCGTCCTCCAGCGCGTCGTGCAGCAGGGCCGCGACGGCCTCCGACTGATCGGCGCCGTACTCCAGCGCGATGGACGCCACGCCCAGCAGGTGTGAGACGTACGGCACGGTGGGGGCCTGCCCGGCCGGAACCTTGCGGTACTGGCCGGTGTGCCAGGCGGCAGCCAGGTGCAGGGCCTCGGTGAAGGCCGCGCCGAGTGGAAAGTCAGTCATGCCGCCCACGATAGAGCCCGTGGCCGCGCGGCGCAGGCGGACCTGCGGGGGCGGCCGGGTTCGGCCGGGGAGGCGCGCCGGCCGGCCACTGCACATGGTCAGGGTCAGTAAGTTTTATGTGAGTTCCCTGGGTTTATGGTTCACCCACGTTGAACGGTGGGCCAACCGTCGCGAGGAGGAACTTACATGGATCACGGTGACATGCTCCACTCTCAGTGGAACACCTCATACATTGTGCTCTCGTACGTCATTGCCGCGCTGGCATCGTACGTGTCACTGGAACTGGCGGGCCGCGCCGGACAGAACTTCAAGACCACCGCCAGCCGCTTCTGGCTGATCGCACAGGCCCTGGTGCTCGGCTACGGCATCTGGGCCATGCACTTCGTGGGCATGCTGGCGTACCAGGTGGACGCCGCCGCGAGCTTCAGCGCGGGCCTCACGCTGTTCTCCGGCTTCGTGGCCGTGGCGCTGATCTACCCGGCGCTGCGGGTCCTGCACGGTGGCCCGCTCACCCCGGCCCGCCTGGGGCTGGCATCCGCCCTTGCGGGGGCCGGCATCGTGGTGATGCACTACACCGGCATGGCCGCCTACCAGCTGCCGGGCACCGAGGCGCACATCGTGTGGTTCCCGCTGATCGCCTCCGTGCTGATCGCCGTGGGCGCCAGCGCCGTGGCGTTCTACCTGTTCCGCCTGCTCTCGAGCGCCTGGGCCGAGCGTCAGCCCCGCCTGACCCTGACCGGCGTGAAGATCGGCGCCGGACTCGTGATGGGCGGCGCCGTGATCGGCATGCACTACACCGGCATGGCCGCCCTGCGCTACCACATCGTGGATGAACTGAAGGTCGGTCTGGCCTCCGGCGGGGTGGACACCTCGCTGCTGGCGCTGATCGTGGGCGTCGTGTCGTTCCTGCTGATGGGTCTGGCGGTCACGAGCATCCTGATGGACGCCGGCCGCGGCGGCGACCTGGGTGAGATGGACTTCACCAGCGCCGCCGACTGAAGCGCCCGGACCCCGGTCTCTTTCCGGCCGGGCCGCGCCCGGCGCCCGCATTCCCCGTCTTCCCGTTTCGCCTGACCCTCCCGGAATGTTCCGGCCCACTCCCCGCCGGCCCTGACGGGCCGCGGCCCGCAAAGGAAGTTGAATCTGCATGGCACGAATCCTGATCGTTGATGACTCCCCCGCCGACCTGAAGTTCATGGAAGCCGCCCTGAACGGCTCCCCGCACACCGTCACCGCCCTGAACGACCCCAACCAGGTGGAAGCCGTGGCCGACCAGATGCGCCCCGACCTGCTGATGGTGGACGTCGTCATGCCCGGCCGCAACGGCTACGAGGTCGTGCGCGGCCTGCGCCGCCAGCCCGGCATGGACGCCCTGAAGGTCGTGTTCGTGTCCAGCAAGGGCAACGAGACCGACGTGAAGTGGGGCCTGCGACAGGGCGCCGACGACTACATCGTCAAACCGTACACCCAGGATCAGCTGCTGGGCGTCATCTCCAAACTGCTCGGCTGATGCCGGACGCGCTGCTGGTCCGCATTCAGGGCGCGCGCCTGGCCCTGCCTCTCTCGGGTGAGCAGACCATCGCCGAGCTGGGACCGGTGGCACCCCTGCCGAACGGGGAGCCCCTGCTGCTGGGCCTGGCGACCGTGCAGGGCCGCGCGGTGCCGCTGGTGAACCTCGCGCCGCTGCTGCCCGGCGCGTCCGACCCGTCCGGGCTGGACGACCGGCTGATGGTCCTGACCGACCTCGACGGAGACCGCGTGGCCCTGCTGGTCAGCGAGGTGCTGGGGGTCTCGGCCCTGCCGGAAGCCCCGGCGAGCGCCGCGCTGCTGATCGACCTGCCCGGCGGCCCGCTGCTGAACCCGTCTGCCCTGCTGCTCGAACTGCGCGACTCCCTCGAACGCTGATCCCCTCGCCCGCTGATCCCCTCGCCCGCTGAGCCAACCGAACGCCGAGCCCCTCCCCGCGCCCGCCCACTCTCCTGCCCCCCCTCCCGGAGGTTCACCCATGCAACTCCAGTTCCAGACTGCCCGACTGTCCCGCCCTGCCCGCCCTGCCAGTGAACAGCGAGTCGGCTGGCTGGGACGCCTGCGCGTGGGGCAGAAGCTCTCGCTGACCGCACTGGCCTTCGGCGTGCCGCTGACCGTGCTGGTCAGTCTGCTGCTCGCCGCCGAGCAGCGCGACATCACCTTCACGCAGCGCGAGCTGACCGGCATCACGCTGTTCGAGCCGCTCAAGGCCATCGAGACGAACATCAACGCGTTCGTGGACCACTCGCTGGAAGGCAAACTGGACGACGCCGCCAAGAACGCCGCCGCCGTGAACGCCGCCATCGCCACGCTGGAACGTCAGACCGACCCCATCTACCGCGAACGTATCCAGGCCTTCAGGAACGACTGGAAGATCCTCCCGGACGCCATCGGCACGCAGGCCGACCTGGCGATCATCCAGACCTTCCAGAACCTGATCGGCACCTACCAGCGCGGCATGACCGAAGACGCCCTGACCCAGTCGGGCCTGATGCTCGACCCGGTGCCCGACAGCTTCTTCGTGATGGACTCCACGCTGCGCGCCCTGCCGGACATCCTGATCCGCCTGAACATCGCGTACCTGACCGCCGAGGCCGGCCTGCGCGAACCCGGCGACGACGCCGCCTACCTGAACCTGCTGCGCCGCCTGGGCACGGAATTCGAGGCCTCGCTCAGCACCTACAACAGCAGCGTGGAACGCGCCGTGCGCGCCAACCCGGCCCTGAAAGACACCCTCGGCAAGGCCGCGCAGAGCTTCACGGACGCCCTGACGCCGGTGATCGCCGACATCAACCAGGCCGTGGAACTCGGGACCCTCAAGGGCATCAACGTCAACAACATCGAGGACGGCGCGTCCCTCAAAGGCAGCGCCGCCCTGAACGCCGGCACCCAGGCGCTGGCCGGCATTCTCCAGGAGCGCATCGACGAGTCCCGCCGCCGGCTGCTGCTGACCCTGGCACTGGTGGCCACCGCGCTGGTCGTGGCGTTCACGCTGCTGATCCGCCTGTCGCGCTCCATCGTCAAACCGCTGAGCTCGCTGACCCGCGCCAGCCGCGCCCTGTCGCAGGGAGACCTGAACGTGCAGGTGCCGGTGCAGACCCGAGACGAGCTGGGCTTCATGGCCCACACCTTCAACAACGCCGCCGAGCAGCTGCGCGTCAACGAGCAGAAGAACGTCGCCGAGCGTGAGGAAGCCCAGCGCCTGCAGGGCAACATCGGCTCGTTCCTGGACGTGACCATGGACATCGCGGGCGGCGACCTGACCCGCCGCGGCGTGGTCAGTGAGGACGTGCTGGGCAACGTCGTGGACTCCATCAACGTGATGGTCGACGAGCTGAGCGCCGTTCTGGGCGAGGTGCAGAAGGCCTCGGCGTCCGTGACCGACGCCAGCCGCGAGATGCTGGGCACCACCGACCAGATCGTGCGCGGGGCCGACACCACCACTGCCGAGACCCGCCGCGTGGCCGAACAGGTGCAGGCCGTGACCGACGGCTTCCGCGAGATGGCCGACGCCGCCCGCCAGAGCGCCGAGTCCGCCCGGCAGGCGCTCGCGGCGTCCCAGCAGGGTCGCGAGGCCGTGCTGGGCACCCTGGACGGCATGCAGAACATCCGCCGCGAGGTGCAGGGCGTCTCCCGCCGAATCAAGACGCTGGGCGAACGCTCGCTGGAAATTCAGGAGATCGTGGACACCATCTCACGTCTGTCCAGCCAGACCAACCTTCTGGCACTGAACGCCTCCATCGAGGCGGCCGGGGCCGGGGCGGCCGGCAGCCGCTTCGCGATCGTCGCAGACGAAGTGCGTAAACTCGCGGACTCCTCCGCGCAGGCCACGGCCCGCATCGCCAGCCTGATCCGCACGGTGCAGCTGGAAATCACGGAGGTCGTCACCAGCGTGGAAGACGGCACCCGCGAGGTGGAACAGGGCTACCGCGTCGCCGCGACCGCCGGGGAGCGCATCGAGGAACTGGGCACGCTGGCCGCGCAGGCCGCGCAGTTCGCCGAACGAATCAACGCCGCCACCGCCGAACAGGTGCGCAGCGTCGAACAGGTGAGCGAATCGGTGCAGCAGATCGGTCAGGTCGCCGAGCAGTCCCACGAGAGCGTGCAGCAGGGCCGCGCCGCCGCGCAGCGCCTGCAGCACCTCGCGCAGAACCTGCTGCAGAGCCTGTCGCGCTTCAAGCTGCCCAGCTGAGCCGCGCCCTGCCGGCCCTCACCCCCCCCACCCCCCTGCGAGGAACCCTGACATGACGTCCGTCCCCTACAACCCGGTCACCCTGGACGCGGACCTGATCGCCACGTACCTGCAGGACGCCCGCAGCGTCACGGCCGGGATCGAGGACGCGACCGTCGACCTGTGGGTCCCGGCCACGCGCCTGCAGGCCATGGAGACCCTCTGGGTGCTCGGCCACCGCCTGCAGGGCACCGCCGGCCTCTACGGCTACCCGCAGACCGCCGCGCTCGCGGCGCTGCTCGAACGGCTGATGGAAGGCCGCGCCAGCCTGCCCGAGGAGGCCGTACCGCAGATCACCGAGGTGCTCGAACCGGCCGTCGCCTGCCTGAACGCCGCGCTGGACCGCGTCGAACGCGGCGAGGGCGAAGGCGACGTGGGCCTGATGTTCGCCGACCGCGGCGGCCCGGCGCAGGTCACCGCGCTGCTGCGCGCCCACCCCTTCGAACTCAGCGCCCGTGACGCCCGCGACCACAGCCAGGAAGAGCAGCCCTTCGCGGTCGTGAACGCGCCCATCTGGGAGGACTTCGGCCCGGAAGCGGCCGAACTGACCGCCGCGCTGCGCGCCGGTCTGCACGCCGAGACCCCGGACCTGACCGCGCTGTTCCGCGCCGCGCACACCCTGAAAGGCAGCAGCGCCATGGTCGGCCTGCAGGACCTCGCGGACGCCGGGCACGCCCTGGAAGACCTGATGTCCAGCGCCCGCGAGGACGGCATTCCCCTGGACCGCGCGCTGCCGCTGCTCGAGGACGGCCTGAACGTCGCCGAGGCCGTCCTGGCCCACGCCGAGGGCCGCCTGGGTTCCCAGACGGAACGCGTGCAGGCCTACCGCGCCAGCGTCGCCGCGCTGCTCGGCGGTCAGGCACCGGCCCTGCCCGTCGCGGCCGCGCCCACCCACGCGCCGCGCAGCGAGACCCGCCTGAGCGTCCGCGTGGACAGCGCCCGCCTGGACGGCATGCTCGACGACGTGGCCGGACTGGTCGCCAGCCGCGCCCGCCTGAACGGCCTGCTGCTGCGCCAGCAGGGCCTGGCCCGCAGCCTGGACGCCGCGCACGAGCGCGTGCAGCGCACCGTGCGCGACTTCGAGGAACGCTACCTGAACCCGAACCTCACGCCGGGCGGCGCCGCGCCCACCACGCCGGGCGCGGCCCGTCCCTCCGGGGACCTGCACCTGCAAGACCGCCTCGCGGACTTCGGGGCGCTGGAACTCGACACCTACGACGACCTGAACATCCTGGCGCGCGCCGTGACCGAACTCAGCGCCGACCTGACCGAGATCCGCGCGCAGAACGCGCAGGCCATCAGCGCCCTGGGCGACGAACTGACCGGCCTGGAAAAACTGACCCGGCAGCTGCGCGTGGAACTCAGCCGCGCGCGCCTGCTCCCGGTCAGCCGCGTGACCGCCCCGCTGCGCGGCTGGGCGAACCGCCGCACCGACCTGACCCTCACCCTGCACGGCGAGGACAGCCTGATCGACGCGCAGCACGCCGGACCGCTCGGCGAGGCGCTGCTGCACCTGCTCACCAACGCCGCCGTGCACGGCGCGCAGCCCCCAGAGGAGCGCGCCGCGCAGGGCAAACCCGCCCGCCTGCAGGTCAGCGTCTCGGCGCACGTGGCCGACGGTCACCTGAGCGTCACCGTGCAGGACGACGGCCGCGGCCTGAACTTCGAGGCGCTGCGCCAGCGCGCCCTGCAGTCCGGACACGCCAGCGCCGGCGAACTCGCCGCGTACACCGACGAGCAGACCGCGCAACTGGTGTTCCTGCCGGGCCTGAGTACCGCCGGGCAGGTCACCCAGGAGGCCGGCCGTGGCGTCGGCATGGACGCCGTGCGCGACGCCATCGCCCGCATGGGCGGCCGCGTGAACCTGCGCAGCCAGCCCGGTCAGGGCACCGCCATCACCCTGCACGTCCCGGTCGCGCAGCAGATCACGGACGTGCTGGTCATGCGGGTCGGCACGCAGCGCGTCGCGGTGCTCGCCTCGCAGATGCAGGGCATGAGTCTGCTCGAGGGAGACGCGCCCGCCGGCAGCGTCGACCTGAACGACCTGTGGGGCGAGCCACCGGCCGCCGTCCGGTACGTGGCCCGCCTCTCCCTGGGCGGCGCCGGGACCCTGCACGTCCTGGTGGACGAGTTCCTGAGCCTCGAGGAGATCGTGCTGCGCCCCGCCGGGAAACTGCTGGGCAGCCTCGGTTACCTCAGCGGCATGACGACCCTGAACGACCCCTCCGGCCGGGCCTTCCCGGTCGCGATCCTCGACCCGGCCGGGCTGGCGCAGGCCAGCGCGCGGGGCGTGCGCCGCGCCGCCCGGCCGGTCAGCGCCGCGCCGGACCGCGCCCATATCCTGCTCGTTGACGACAGCCTCAGCGTGCGCCGCCACGTGGGCCGCAGCCTCGAACGCTTCGGCTTTCAGGTCACCACCGCCAGCGACGGCCAGGAAGCCCTGGAACGGCTGCTGGCCGGCGAGCGCGCCGACCTGCTGCTCAGCGACCTCGAGATGCCCCGCATGAACGGCTTCGAACTGCTGCGCGCCGTGCGCAGCAGCCCCGCCCACGCCACGCTGCCGGTCGTGATCATGACCACCCGCGCCGGCGAGAAGCACCAGCAGCTGGCCCTGGAACTCGGCGCCAGCGACTACCTCGCCAAACCGGCCGAGGAACGCCTGCTGCAGCGGCGCCTGAACGCCCTGCTGCCCACCGGGAAGGTCCGCGCGTGACCTGGACCGGCTCGGACAGTTGCTGTCTGGTGATCTCGCCGCAGCTGACCCGCGCCCTGTCCCACGCCGCCCTGATCGAGGCCGCCGGCTGGACGGCCTCCACCGCTGCCGGCGGGCTGCACGCCCTGACGCAGATCGAGCGGGAACGCCCGTACCTGGTGGTCATCGACCCGCACCTCGAGGACCTGAGTGCCGCCGACCTGCACGAGATCCTGCGGGACGATCCGGCCAGCGCCGAGACCATCGTCCTGATTCCCGGCGCGCAGCTGCCCAGCCGCTACGGCGGTCCCTACGACGTCGTCGTCCCGGCCGGTCTGAGCGTGCCCGAGGGACTGGCGCGCGCCCTGGGGCGGATGGCGGAACTCACCGCGCCCCGCTGGGCAGACCCGGCCGCCGCCGCGCTCGAAGGCGCCCTGAACGACCTGAACCTGACCGACGTGCTGCTGTGCGCCCAGGAACTGCAGCTCTCGGGGCTGCTGATCGTGCATCTGGGCCCCGAACCTGCGCACCTGGTGGTCCGCCGGGGTGAGATCATAGACGCGGAGTACGGCGCGCTGAACCCGTCCCAGGCGGCCACCCACCTGCTGTCCGTGTCCGGTCCCGGCGAGTTCCGGTTTCACCTGATCTCACCGGACGCCCTGAACGGGTACCCCAAGCAGATCTCCCTCCCCACGTCCCGTCTCCTGATGGAAGCCGCCGTGCAGACCGATCACACGCGCGCGGCCGATCCTCTCAACTCTGCCCTGGAGGCCTCATGAACCCGTCTGATACCCAAGTTACTGCTCCTACCACCGTGCTGGTCGTGGACGACAGCGTCAGTGTCCGCAAGGCCCTGGAGCGCATCCTGGCGCCGCAGGGTTACGTGGTCCGCATGGCCGACAGCGCCGAGAACGCCCTGCTGGCCCTGGAGCCCCTGCCGGACATGATCCTGGCCGACATCCTGATGCCCGGCATGAGCGGCCTGGAACTGGCCCGTACCCTCGGGGACCGTCAGGTGAACGTTCCCGTGATGCTCATGAGCGGCATCGTCGACGAGGTCACCCAGCGTGACGCGCAGGCCGCCGGTGCCTGCGGCGTGCTGCGCAAGCCCTTCACGCCCACCGAGCTGCTGCCGGCCATCGAGCCGCACCTGCAGGCGGCGCTGGCCGCGCGGGATCAGGGAACGGTCCCGGCCGCGCCGGCGCCCGTCATGCCCGCGCCCGTCCCGGCCCCCGTTCCCCCGGCCCCGGTCGTTCCTGCGCCGCAGCAGCCCGCGCCGAGCCCCGCACCCGGCGGGCCGCTGGGCAGCCTGCGCTCGGTGCCCGGCGTGCTCGGGGCGGTGCTGTACAACGCCGACGGCGAACGCCAGGACGAGTTCGGCGAGACGCTCCCCGAAACCTTCGGCATGTACGCCCGGTTCCTGGTGACGGCCGCCGCCACCGCCAGCTTCCACCTGAACCGCGGTGACCTGAGCGGCCTGCAGGTCACGTACGGCCGCCACACGCTGCTGCTGACCCCCTACCGCGACGGGCAGCTCGTCACGTTGCTGGCCGCCGCCAGCGACGCGGCCGCCGTGCAGGACTGGCAGGGCGCACAGCTGAACTGATACGGACTCCGGTTGAATGGGCTGCAAAGGCCATTCAATCCGAGCGGATGCGACTCGGAGAGCTGCCCCGCAGAGCAGGAGAGAAACGGGTTCCGGACGTGGAGTTGACGACCCGGTGCCGTTCCGGGTTGTCAACGAAACAAACGGAATCCGTATGATACGGACTCCGGTTGAATGGGCTGCGAAGGCCATTCAATCCGAGCGGATGCGACTCGGAGAGCGGCCCCGCCGCGCAGGAGCAGAGCGGTCTGCCGGGCGTGCCGCTGGCAACCCGGCGTGTGGGCGGGTGACGGGCGGAACAGACGGCCGTCCGTAATCCCCGGTGGGGGCGGTCAGCGCCGCAGCCAGGGAGTGGCCCAGCGGGTCACGGCCGGCATGACGAGGTAGGTCATGGACAGGACCACCACGATCATCTGCGGCACGGCGCGGATCGGCATGGGGTAGTGGCCCAGCCAGGGTTTCAGCGCCTCCCCGAACAGCCAGGAGGTGCTCACGCTGACCGGGTACAGCGCGGCCAGCGTGAGCAGCGCCATCTTCCAGCGGGGCGGCTGTTGCAGGCGCGCGGCGGCGGGCGGCGTGAACCAGAAGTCCAGGCCCGGCTGTTTCTCGAAACTGACGTGCTCGTCGACCAGCGGCGCGATCCGCGAGAGCCACTCGGCCCGTTCCGGCGAGAGTTCCCAGTCGGCCGCGGCGCTCAGCGAGTCGAAGCGGGCCAGCAGGGTGTACTCCTGCTCGCCGGGCGGGGGGCGGACCACGCCGGTCCCGCGGTGACCGGGAATGCGGGCCAGCAGCGCGTTCGCCTCGGTCAGCAGCGCCTCGTACTCGCCCTCCCGGCCGGGCCGGATGCGGCGGCGCACGACCAGACTGACCGGGTCGGTGGGCCGCGCGTCGGTCAGGTGCAGCTCGCTGCTCACGCGCCCGCTCCGGCCGGGTGGGTGGGGGCGCGGCGGGGCCACACGACCAGCAGCACCCCGGTGAGGATCACGCCCAGCGCCGCCCAGCCCAGCGTGCCCAGTTGCTCGCCACCGAAGCCCACGCCCAGCAGGACAGCCACGACCGGGTTCACGTAGGCGTAACTGGTCGCCAGTGCCGGCCGGGTGTGCGCCACGAGGTACATGTACGCCGAGTACGCCAGCAGGCTGCCGAACACCGTCAGGTACGCCAGCGCCCAGAGGCTCGCGGCGCTGGGGGCGCCCCAGCGTTCGCCCATCAGCAGGCTCAGCAGCAGCAGGACGCCGCCGCCGGTCAGCATCTCGGCGGCGCTGCCCATCAGGCCCGGCGGGAGCGGCAGGTGCCGGGACCACTGACTGCCGAAAGTCCAGCACAGCGGCGCCAGGACCAGCAGCGCGGCGGCCAGCGGCGTGGCCCGCAGTTCCCCGGCGTTCAGCAGCGCGATGCCGATCAGACCCACGGCGATGCCCAGCCACTCGCGGCCGCCCGTGCGTTCCCCCCACAGCCGCCCGAACAGCGCGGCGAACAGCGGCGAGACGGCGATGATCATGGCCGCCACCGAACTGCTCGCGTCCCGCTCGGCCAGCGTGACCAGTCCGGTGCCGCCGCCCAGCAGCAGCGTGCCGATGGCGGCGCTCGCCGCCCACTGCCGCGCGGTCGGGAGGGCCGCGCCGCGCAGCCGCAGTACCAGCAGCAGCAGCGCGCCCGCCACGCCGAAGCGCGCGGCCAGCATCCCCAGTGGCGGCAGCGTCTGGATGGCGACCTTGATTCCGAAGTACGTGCTGCCCCACACGACGTACACGGTGCCCAGGCACAGCAGCACCAGCGGCGTCAGGACCCGCGCGGGGGCCGGGGTGACCGCGGCGCTCATGACGGGTCGCGGGGCAGGCGGCTCTCGATGGCGCGGGCGTGCGCCTCGAGGCCCTCGGCGCGTGCCAGGGTCGCCCCGGCCGGCCCGATGCGGCGCAGCGTGCCCTCGTTCAGACCCACGACCGAGATGATGTTCTGGAAGTCCCGCACGTTCACCGGGCTCATGAAACGGGCGGTGCCGCCGGTCGGCATGACGTGGCTGGGCCCGGCCACGTAATCGCCCAGCGCCTCCATGGAGTACTCGCCGATGAACACGCCCCCGGCGCGTTGCACCTGCCCCAGCAGGCTCCAGGGGTCGCGGGTCAGCAGGCACAGGTGTTCGGGCGCGTACAGGTTCGAGAGTTCCAGCGCCTCGTCCAGCGTGGCGGCCAGCACGACCTTCATGCGCGCCGAGACGCTGTCACGCGCCCAGCCCCGGTTGGGTTCCGGCAGCGCCTCCAGTTGCCCGTTCAGTTCGGCCTGCACGCGCAGCAGCAGCTCGCGGCTCGTCGAGACGAGCACGGGTTCCGCGCCGTTGTGCTCGGCCTGGGCGAGCAGGTCGGCGGCCACGTGGCGCGGGTCGGCGCTGTCGTCGGCCACGACCAGCGTCTCGGTCGGGCCGGGGAGGCTCTCGATGCCGGTCTGGCCGTACACGAGGCGCTTGGCGATCACCACGAACAGGTTGCCGGGCCCGGCGATCTTGTCCACGGCGGGAATGCTGGCCGTGCCGTACGCGAGCGCGGCGATGGCCTGCGCGCCCCCGGCGCGGAACACCTGCGTCAGGCCCAGTTCGCGCGCCGCGACCAGGATGGCCGGGTGAACGCTGCCGTCACGGGCGGGCGGCGTGGTGATCACGATGTCCGTCACGCCCGCCACCTGCGCGGGCACCGCCGTGTGGATCAGGGTGCTGATCAGCGGGGCCAGCCCGCCCGGCACGTACACGCCCACCCGGCCGAGCGGCCGCACCAGCTGTCCCAGTGCGCCGTCCGGCCCGTGGTTCAGGAACCCGTGCGCCGGCTGCTGCCCGTAGAAGGCGCGCACGCGGGTGATGGCGGTCCGGATGGCGGCGTGCAGGTCGGTCGGCACGTGGGCGGCGGCCAGCTCGTCGGCGCTGACGGCCAGGGCGTCCGGGCGCGTGCCGTCCAGCCGCTCGGTCCAGTCGCGCACGGCGTCGTCACCGCGCTCGCGCACGTCGGCCAGGATGCGCTCTGCGACCTGCGTGGGGCTCAGGGCCTCACCGAAGGTCGCCTCGATCCGGGACAGCACGGCGTCCGGCACGGGCAGGTCATTGAAGGTGCGCGTCAGGGCGCGGCGGGCGTCGGGGCCTTCCAGAACTTGCATGATCACTCCAGGAAACAGGAAACAGGCGGATGAACAGAAAAAGGGGAGGGGAGGGGACTCAGGCGCGGCGGCGGCGGGGCGCGTTGCCCGGCGGGGCGCGGCGGCCGGCGCCGGCCGCCACGTTCGCCTCGACCGGGCCGAAATCGGTGGGCTGAATCAGGCGCGTCAGCCGCCACGGCTCGGCCTGCTCCACGAACACGTACGCGCCGCCGGGCCGCAGGTAGAACCCGCTGCACGGCACGCCGCCGATCTCCTGGTCCGGCAGGCGCTGAATCAGGACCCGGCCGCCGGTCAGCTGGGCGTGCGTGCGTTCGGGCGCGTCCGGATCCGCGTGCGCCGGGCCGCGCGACACCAGGGCGCGCAGCCACAGCAGCAGACTGACCGGATCCTGGTACTCGGTGGTGAGGGGGGCGCTGGCCTCGTCACGGCCCTGGCGCAACGTGATCATCCCGGCGCGCCGGTCGAAGTTCACCTCGAAGCCCGCGCGGCCCCGCCCGTCCCCCTCGGCGTACCCCAGGCTGGTGTGCTGCCGGGGGTGCAGGCGGCTGGTCTGCACCCGCCGGATCTCGGGCAGCACGCCGCCGAAGTCGGTCTGCACGCGGGCCACGACGGCGCTGCGCTCCGGATGGATGGTCCAGTTCTGCTCGCCGGCGTAGCGGCCGCCGAGCGTCAGGGTCAGCGTGAACGCTTCCGGCGCGGCGTACAGGCCGTCCGGCAGCGGTGCGGGCGCCGGCCCGTTCACCCGTTCCGTGCGCCCAGCTGCGGCCAGAAGCTCTCGCCCGGTCCGCTCCAGGTGGCGCCGAGCGCGTCGGCGACCGTGGCGCCCACGTCCGCGAAGGTGGCGCGTTCGCCCAGGTCCACGCCCGCCGCCCCGGCGCGGTGCGCCAGCAGCAGCCCGTACTCGCGGGTGTGGTCCGAGCCGCGCCACGTGGGGTCGTTCCCGTGGTCGCTGATGACGATCAGCGCGCCCCCGCCGGGCACGGCGGCGATCAGGTCCGGCAGGGCCGCGTCGAACTGCGCGAGGCAGGCGCTGTAGCCCTGCGGGTCGCGGCGGTGCCCGAACCGACTGTCGAAATCGACCAGGTTCGTGAAGATCAGGCCGCTCGTGCCCTCGGCGGCCGCGCGGCGCATCCGATCCAGGGTCTTGGCGATGCCGTCGGCGTTGTCGTCGGTGTGGATCTCCTCGGTGAAGCCCCGGTGCGCGTAGATGTCCGGAATCTTCCCGATGCCCACGACCGCCTGCCCCGCGTCCTTCAGGGCGTCCAGCACCGTGGGCGGCGGGATCAGGCTGAAGTCCTTGCGGTGCTCGTTCACGCGCTCGAACGGCCGCTCGCCGCGGAACGGGCGGGCGATCACGCGGGCCACGGCGTACTCGCCCTGCAGGATCTCGCGCGCCGCGGCGCACCACGCGTACAGCGTCTCCAGCGGCACCACGTCCTCATGCGCGGCAATCTGGAACACGCTGTCGGCGCTGGTGTACACGATGGGTTTGCCCGTCCGGACGTGCTCCTCACCGAAGTCCAGCAGCACGTCGGTGCCGCTGTACGGGCGGTTGCACAGGTGCCCGGTGCCGGTCGCCGCGTCGAAGCGGTCCATCACCTCGGGCGGGAAACCGTCCGGGAACACCTGGAAGGCGTGCTCCAGCTGCACGCCCATGAACTCCCAGTGGCCGGTGCTGGTGTCCTTGCCGGGACTGACCTCGCGCATCCGCCCGAAGGCCCCCTGCGCGGGAACGGCCGGGATGGTCGCCGGGTCGGTGTGGATGGTCGGCACGCGCGCCAGCCCCAGCGCCGCGAGGTTCGGCAGGTGAACGGGCGCGGCCTGCAGGGTGTGGTTCAGGGTGTGCGCTCCGGTATCCCCGAAGCTCGCGGCGTCCGGCAGTTCGCCGGCACCCACGGAATCCAGTACGACAATCGTCAGCAACATGCCGCCCAGTCTAATGCGCCCGCCCGCGCCGCCCCATGCGTGCGCCCACAGTCCCCGCGCCCTTGCCGGGACAGGGGAGTTCATCACGGGGCTCATGGGGGGCGCGTGGTACGCTGCGCACGTGACTGCTCCCGCCTCCCGGACCCCTTCTCAGACGGCGGTCACGCCCGACCTGGCCGCCCCGGAACGCCCGGTCCTGCACGCCGAGCACCTGGGCAAGACCTACGGGCGCCGCGCCGTGGTCCGCGACGTGAACCTGACCGTCCGGCCCGGTGAGATCATCGCCCTGTTCGGCCCGAACGGCGCGGGCAAGACCACCACCTTCTACATGCTGGTGGGCTTCATCCGCCCCGGCGCGGGCCGCATCGCGCTGGGCGACCGGGACGTGACGCGCCTGCCCATGCACGAACGCGCCCGCCTGGGCCTGGGCTACCTGCCGCAGGAGCCCAGCGCCTTCCGGAAACTCACGGCCCGCGACAACCTGCTGGCCATCCTGGAATACCAGAACCTCAGCCGCGCCGAGCAGGAAGCCCGCGCGGACTCGCTGCTCGCCGAGTTCGGCCTGACGCACCTGGCGGGCAGTTACGCCTACCAGCTGTCCGGCGGGGAACGCCGCCGCCTGGAACTGGCCCGCGCCCTGACCACCGATCCCGACTACCTGCTGCTGGACGAACCCTTCACCGGCGTGGACCCCAAGAGCATCCGCGAGATTCAGCGCCTGATCCACGAGTTGCGTGACCGCCGGGGCCTGGGCGTGTTCATCACCGACCACAACGTCCGCGAGACCATCGCCCTGACCGACCGGGTGTACCTGATGTTCGACGGGCAGGTGAAGTTCGAGGGCACCCCCACCCAGTTCGCGCAGGACGAGGACGCCCGCCAGTACTACCTGGGCGACGACTTCGAACTGTGACGCCCGCCGCCCCCCGGAGGCCCTGAGATGCTGTGGTTGTTCCTGCCGTTCGTGATCGTCCTCTCGGGCGTGGTCGCCTACGCCGCCGACACCATCGCCCGCAAGGCCGGCCGCAAGCACATCCGCCTGTTCGGCCTGCGCCCCAAGACCACCGCGCTGCTCGTGGCGGTGCTCTCCGGCATGGGCATCAGCGCCGCCAGCCTCGCGGCCTTCCTGCTGCTCAACAGCAGCGCCGTGAACACCATCGCGCAGGCCGACCAGCTGCGCCCGCAACTCGAGGCGCTGCGCGGCGAGATCCGCAGCGTGCAGGGCGACCTGAAGGCCGCGCAGGCCGACCGGGACCGCGCGCAGCAGGAAGCCCGGACGCTGCGCGACCAGCAGACGCTGGCGCTGCGGGACCTGAAAAGCACCCGCGCCGACCTGAACGCCGCCCGCACCGCCGAGCAGAAACTCAAGGCCGAGGCCGCCGCCCTGCAGACCCGCGTGAAGACCCTCACCGGCACCATGACGGCCCTGGAACGCCGCGCGCAGCAGAACCGCGCGAAACTCGCCGCCAGCGAGCAGGCCCTGACCAGCTCCCAGGCGCGCGCCCAGACCCTCGACGCGCAGGTCATCGACCTCGCTGCCCGCATCGCCCTGAGCGAACAGGAGACCCGCACCGCGCAGGACCGCGCCCGCGCCGCCCAGGCGGTCGCCGAGCAGGCCCAGCAGAGCGCCGCGTCCCAGCAGGCCGCCGCGCGGGCCGCGCAGCGCGCCGCGCGTGAACAGGCCCAGCAGGCCCGCGCGCAGGTCGCCACCCTGAGCGAACAGGTCCGGACCCTGAACGCCTCACGCGCGGCCGCCAACGCCGCCCTGAGCGCCGCGCAGGCCGCGCTGACCCGCGCCCGCGAGCAGCAGCAGGCCGCGCAGCAGACCCGCGACCGCCTGCTGGCCGAACGCACCCAGCTGACCGGCGAACGCGACGCGGCTGCCCGCGACCGCGACCGCGTCCGGTCGGAACTCACGGCCCTCCAGACCCAGCAGACGCAGCTGCGGGCGCAGCAGGCCCAGCTGCGCGCCAGCAACGAGGCCCTCGGCCGTGACCTCGCCGCCGCCCGCGAGACGCTGGGCAAACTGCAAGACGAGTACTCCAGCAGCCGCGCCGAACTGAGCGCCAGCCGCAACACCGACCTCGCCTACCCCAAGAACGACCTCGTGTACGCCGCCGTGGTGCCCAGTGTCCGCAACCTCGACACCTTCCTGGCCGACGCCGCCCGCAGCGCCCAGACGCGCGGGGCGCGCGGCACGCCCAGCGTGCGCCTCGGTCCCGGCGCGCGCAGCCTGCTGGAGACCAAGCTGCGCGGCCTGAACGCCAGCACCTTCGTGCAGTGCCGCGCCGCTCAGAACGCCGCCGTGGGCTTCCCGGTGGACCTCAGCTGCGACGCGCGCGCGAACAACGTCCTGTACCGCGGCGATCAGGTGATCCGCCGCGCCACCGTCAACCTGAACGTCACGCCCGGCGCCCTGCAGGAACAGGTGAACGACCTCGTCAAGGACACGGTCCTGGACATCACGGCGCGCGGCGTGCCCAGCGAGTACGTGCAGGGCCTGGACGTGACGGAACTCGTGACGCTGCTCAGCCGCCTCGGTGCGCGCAGCGGCCCGGTCGCCACCGTCGGCATCGCCGCCCGCCAGGACGTGCGCCCCGGCACCCGCGTGGACCTGTACCCCGTCCTGCCCTAGAGCAGTGGCCATCAAGAGGCAGTCCTGATGGCCGGGCGGACCTGGAACGCTCCGCAGGAGAGCGGGTGACTGTGGACGGGCCGGACGGACGGGAACAGCCGCGAAGCAGAGAATGGAGGCAGCGGAACAACCGACGTCCGACGCCTCCATTCGGAGAACGGCCCCAACGCTGCCTGTCCTGAACGCCGCCCACCGGGGCGCCAGCCTGGCGTCAGGTTCAGCCGCTAGACTCGCGGCATGCGCCTGTCCCTCCGCTCCCTGGCCCTGACCGCCCCGCTGGCCCTGACGGCCCTGAACGCCGCGCAGGCCGCGCCGGTCCGCGTGGAATTCTGGCATGCCATGACCGGCGTGCAGGACACTGTCGCCGCCTACGCCCGCGACTTCAACCGCTCGCAGGGGAGCTTCGAGGTCGTGCCGGTCGCGCAGGGCAACTACCGCGAACTGCTGCCGAAACTCCAGGCGGCCCTGAAAACCGGCGGCGCACCCGCACTCGTCCAGCTGGAATTCACGCAGTTTCCCGCGCTGGCCGCCGCCGGGCAGCTCACGGACCTGACCCGCACCGTGGACGCCCTGCCCGACGCCCTGAAAAGCGACTTCTACCCGGCCGTGTGGCGTGCCGGCGAGATGGGCGGCCGCACCTACGGCCTGCCGTGGAACGTGAGCGTCCCGGTCCTGATGTTCAACGCCCGCATCCTGGAGAACGCCGACCTGAAGGTCCCCGACACCTGGGCCGACCTGGAACGCGCCAGCCGCGTCCTCGCCACCGGCGGCCGCCGCCCCCTGGTCGCCGCCGCCGACGCCTGGACCTTCGAGGCGAACGTCCTGTCCCGCGGCGGGACGCTCAGCAGCGGTCAGGAACCCCGCCTGAACAGCCCGGACGCCATCGAGGCGCTCACGCAGCTGGCCCGCATGAGTGCCGCCGGGCAGGCGCAGCCCCGCAGCCTGGCCGAGGCCACCCGCGCCGCCTTCGACTTCGCGCGCGGGCAGAACGTGTTCGTGCTGGCCAGCGTCGCCAACTGGACCGACGCCCGCAAACTTCCGTTCTTCAAGCTGGGCGTCGCGCCGTTCCCCTGCGAGAAACCCGGTGCCTGCACCGTCCCGCTGGGCGGCGCGACCCTGGCCATCCCGAAAGGCACCCCCGCAGCCGAGCAGGCCGGCGCGGCGGCCTTCTGGACGTACCTGACGCAACCCGAACGGCTCGCCAGCTGGGTGCAGGCCACCGCCTACGCCCCCCCGCGCCGCGCGGCCGTGCCGCTGCTGGACGGCTGGTACGCCCGGAACCCGCAGCTGCGGGGCGCACACGCCCAGATGAACCGCGCCGTGCCGCGCCCCACCACGCCCGACTACGCCGGCTGGACGGCGCTGCTGGAAGACGCCATGCAGAAGGCCACGACCGGCAAACTGAGCGCAAAGGCCGCCCTGGACGACGCGCAGCGGCAGGCGCAGCGCTGAGCGCCGTATGCTGCCCGGCATGAAGACCGTGTACCTGCTGCTGACCCTGGCGACCGCCGCACTGCTGCTGCTGTTCCTGCTGCGGCCCGGCGCGGCCCGCGCAGCGGCCGTGTGGGGCCTGGCGGCGCTCCTGCCGCTGCTGGCGGCGATGGTCGTGGCCCTGGGTCACCCGTAGGCCGTGGGGCCTCCCGTGCGGCATGGCCCACGCTGCGGAGCCGCTCTCCGGGTCGCTTCGCTCGGATTGAACGGCTTGTAGGGCCATTCAATCCGGGTCCGCCTCATTCGCCCAGGTAACGGCGCAGTTCGTCCAGGGCGTGACTGGTGCCGATCAGCACGAGTTTGTCGTGGGGGCGCAGTTCGTCCTCTGCGCCGGGGGTCACCTCGATCTTCCCGGCGCGGCTCATGGCGATGACCTGCACCCCGAAGCGGCCCGTGAGGTTCAGGTCGCGCAGCGTGCCTTTCAGGCGTTCGTTCGCCTCGATCTCCACGACGGCGTAATCGCTGCCCAGGTCCAGGGTATCCACGATGTTCGGCGTGGCGATCTGCCGCGCCAGGCGCACGCCCATGTCATGCTCGGGCCGGATCACCAGGTCCGCGCCGATGCGTTCGAGCACGCGGCGGGCCATCTCGTCGATGGCCTTGCAGACCACGTACGGCGCGCCCAGGCTCTTGGCGTTCATGGTGGCCAGGATGTTCGACTGCACGTCCGTGCCGATGGCGACCACGACCACGTCGAAGTCCGCGACGCCCAGGGCACGCAGGGCGCGTTCGTCGCTGGCGTCCAGCACGGCGGCGTGCGTGACGAGGTTCATGACCCGCTCGACGTTCTCCTCGTGCTGATCGACGGCGATGACCTCGTGGCCCATCTCGTAGAGGGTGGTGGCGACCGCCGTTCCGAAGCGGCCGAGTCCGATCACCAGGCATTGTTTGCTTTTCATGGGAAGTCCTTTCTGGGGGGCTGCGCGGCCCGGGGTGGGGGAGAGGCGGGAGGGCAGTGGAGGGGCGGGCTCAGCCGATCAGGATGTCCTTCTCGGCCGGGTAGCGGATCAGGTCGCCGGAACCCGAGCGGCTGAACGCCACCGCGAACGTCAGCGGTCCGATGCGGCCCAGGAACATCAGGACGATCAGAACGACGTGCTGATCGGGGTTCAGCAGCGGCGTGGTGTTCATGCTCAGGCCAACCGTTCCGAAGGCACTGACCGCCTCGAAGAACAGGTTCACGAAACGCACGTCCGCGCGGGTGTTGAGGGCCAGCAGCAGCGTGAACATGATGTTCACCAGCCCGATGCTGAGCAGCCCGACGGTCATGGCCCGCAGGATCGTGTCGGTGTCCAGTCGGCGGTGGAACAGCGTCGCGTCCCGCCGGCCGCGCACCATGCTCCAGGCGCTGGCCATCATGACGTAGAAGGTGCTGGTCTTGATGCCGCCCCCGGTCCCGCCGGGGTTCGCGCCGATGAACATCAGGATGATGCTGACGAACAGGGTCGTGAGGCCCATCGCGCCGTAATCCAGCGTGTTGAACCCGGCCGTGCGGGTCGTGACGCTCTGGAAGAAGCTGGCCAGCAGTTTCGCGCCGAAACCCAGCGGTCCCAGCGTGGCCGGGTTGTTCCACTCGAAGATCAGGTACGTCAGGGTGCCCAGTACCAGCAGGACCGTCATCATGGTCAGGACCAGTTTGCTGTGTACCAGCAGGCGGTTACGGCGCGGGTCCATCAGGTGCGCGACGACGTTCAGCTGCACCAGGAACCCGGTGCCGCCCAGGATGATCAGCAGCGCCACGACCAGGCTCACGAGCGGGTCCGCCACGAAATTCATCAGGTTGTTGCTGTACAGCGCGAACCCCGCGTTGTTGAAGGCGCTGACCGAGTGGAACAGCGCGTAGAACAGCCCCCGCCCCCAGCCTTCGAGCGGCACGAACCGGAACGCCAGCAGCGCCGCGCCGGCCAGTTCGATCAGGAAGGTGTACAGGAAGATGCTGCGGATCAGCGACAGCACCCCGCCGGCGTTCAGGGCGCCCACCTGCTGCGCCACCCGCAGCCGCTCGCTGAAGTTCACGCGGCGGCGCGAGAGCAGCGCGAACGACGTTCCGAACGTGATGATCCCCAGGCCGCCCAGCTGGATCAGCAGCATGATGATCACCTGCCCCAGCCGGTTGAAGTCCTTGGCGGGGTCCACCACGTTCAGGCCGGTCACGCACAGCGCGCTGGTGGACGTGAACAGCGCCTGCAGGAAATTCACGGAGCGGCGCGTGCCGTCCGGGTTCACGCCGTGCGTGACCGGCAGGCTCAGCAGCGCGCCCCCCACCAGGATCGCCAGCGCGAACGACAGCGCAATCAGCTGCGGCGGACTCAGGCGGGAGTACAGCGTCTTGCGGCGCACGGTTCGGACTGCGCCGGGTGGACCGGCGGTCGGGCGGGATGGCGGTGGGCGGGTCATAGATCGGCCCGGATTCTACGCCCACGCGTCCGTCGGTGCGCGGCGGCCTTATACTGTCCTGCTATGCCCCGACCCGCCCGATCAGACCGAACCGCGCCCACCGGCCGGAAATCCAGCCGACCCAAGGTCGATCACCGTACCCGCGCGCCCGCCCACGAGTACGAACTCGAGGCGCTGGCCGGCCTGGAACACGTGGCTGCCACCGAACTCGACACCGTGCCGCTCGCCCGTGACATCCGCGGCCCGCGCTTCTGGTACCCCGGCGACCCGGAACGCCTGACCCGCATGAAGAGCGTGACGGCCGTGTACCGCGTGCGCGGCTGGGACGTGCCCCGCCCGCGTGGCCTGCTGGGCCACCAGCAGCTCGGGGAACTGACGGCCTTCCTGCAGGAGGTCGTGGCGGTCGGCGGGCACACGTCCTTCCGGATCGGCGCGGCCGGCCGCGAGAGTCCGGTCATGCAGCGCATCGCCGAGGAACTCCAGACGGCCCTGCAACTCCCGCACGAACCCGAGACCGGCGAACTGCTCATCCGCATCCTGCCGCAGCAGCAGGGTGAGGGTTGGGACGTGCTGGCCCGCATCACCCGCCGCCCCCTGAGCGCCCGCGCGTGGCGGGAGTGCAACATGGCCGGCGGCCTGAACGCCACCATCGCCTACGCCGCCCACAAACTCGCCGGTCAGCGCGACAACGACCGGATCTTCAACCCCATGAGCGGCAGCGGCACCCTCCTGATCGAGCGCGCCCTGATGGGCCCCTACGACGCGATGGTCGGCGTGGACATCAGTGCGGACGCCGTGCGCTGCGCGCAGACGAACATCCGCGCCGCGAAACGCGAGATCGAGGTCGCGCAGATCGACGCGCTGCACACCGGTCTGCCCGCCCGGTCCTTCGACCTGGTCATGGCCGACCTGCCCTGGGGGGACGCCATCGGCACGCACGGCGGCAACGAGGCCCTGTACCCCGCCTTCCTCAAGGAGATGGGCCGCCTGACCAGCCAGCGCGGGCGTCTGTGCGTCATCACGCATGAGATCCGCCTGTTCGAGCGGGTGCTGGCCGAACAGCAGAAATGGAGCGCCCATGAACTGTTCCAGGTGGCCAGCGGCGGGCATCACCCCAAGGCCTACCTGCTCAGCAAGACCTGATACGGACTCCGATTGAATGGCTTACAAAGCCGTTCAATCCGAGCGGATGCGACTCGGAGAGCTGCTCCGCAGAGAAGGAGCAAAACGGGTTCCGGACGTGGAGTTGGCAATCCGGTGCTGTCCCGGGTTGTTAACGAAACAAACGGAATCCGTATGATGCCTGTGCGGGGCCGCTCTGCGAGCCGCCTCCGCCCGGATCGAACGGGTGTGGCAACCCATTCAACCCGGGTGCGTCTCAGCAATGGTGCGGACAGGTTCATACCTTCAGGGCAGACCAGCGATGAACACGCCGTGTTTCCCCCTCCCGCTTGAGGGGGGAGGCTGGGAGGGGGTGAGCAGGAATGGCGTCACAGAAGACGTGTGCCATGCCTGTCCCCTCTGGCGCTTGAACAGTATCCGCACCATTGATCATACGGACTCCGGTTGAATGCCTTACGAAGGCAGTCAATCGGAGTCCGTATCAGTCGGCGGCGGCCAGGTTGCCTTCCGGCTGCGTGACGTTGGCGCCCAGGCCGCGCAGTCGCTCGGCGAGGCGTTCGTAGCCGCGGTTGAGGTACTGCACGCCGTCGATGACGGTGTCGCCCTCGCAGGTCAGGCCCGCGATGAACAGCGCGGCCCCGGCGCGCAGGTCGGCGGCCTTGACGGGCGCGGCGTGCAGCGGCGCACCCTGGATCACCTGGGTGTAGCCGCTGACGGTGATGTTGGCACCCATGCGGGTCAGCTCGGCCACGTGCGTCAGGCGGTCGGGGTACACCGGGTCCTGCACGACGCTGGTGCCCGGAACCGTGGCCAGCAGGGCGCTCATCTGGGGTTGCAGGTCGGTGGGGAAGCCCGGGTAGCTCTGGGTGGTGATGTTCACGGGGCTCAGGGTGCGGTTGCGGGCGTCCACGGTCAGGGTGCTGCCCTGCTCGGTGATGTCGACGCCCATCTCCTGCAGCTTGCCGGTCACGGCGCGCAGGTGGTCCGGGCGGACGTTCGTGAGGGTGATGCGGCTGCGGGTGGCGGCGGCCAGCATCATGAACGTGCCGGCCTCGATGCGGTCGGGAATGACGGTGTACGTGCCGCCGCGCAGCGCGCTGACGCCGCGCACGGTGATGGTGTTCGTGCCGGCGCCCTGGATGTCCGCTCCCAGGCTGTTCAGGAACTCGATCATGTCGACCACGTCGGTGTCGATGCTGGCGTTTTCCAGCGTCACCACGCCGTCTCCGAGCACGCTGGCCAGGATGGCGTTGTGCGTGCCGCCCACGGTCAGCAGCTCGAAGATGAAGTGTCCGCTGAGGCTGCCCTGGCGGGTCGCCTCGAAGTTCCCGCCGTCCTCGTTCACCTGGGCTCCCAGGGCGCGCAGGGCCTTGACGTGCTGGTCGACGGGGCGCGGGCCCCAGGCGCAGCCGCCGGGCATGGACACGGTTGCGCGGCCCGCGCGGGCCAGGATCGGGCCCATCACGATGAAGCTGGCGCGCATCTTGCTGACCAGCGCGTAGGGCGCGTCGGTGTTCAGGATCTCGGGCGTGAACAGTTCGAGGCTGTTCTCGCCGACCCAGGTGTGCTGCGTGCCGATGTGGGCGAGCAGGTCCAGGATGGTCATGACGTCGCTGAGGTGCGGGATGCCGTGCAGGGTCACCCGCTCACGGCTCAGGAGGCTGGCCACGATGATGGGCAGCGCCGCGTTCTTGCTGTGCTGAACGGCAATCTCGCCGCTGAGTTCGCGGCCTCCCTGGACGTGCAGTGGGGTCAGTTGCATGGCGGTATCCTTTCGTGGTCTTCACGGGCGCGTGAGGCGGGGGGGGGATGGCCGCTGGCCGGAAGCCTCACGCGGCTTGGGTGCATGTTACACATCTTGCTCAAGGTGTGTCCACACTCACGATAACGCGCACGCGTCCTGCGAGGATGAGCCGTATCTACAGGCCCGTCGTCAGGGGAGTCTCATGTTGAGGGTACTCAGGCTGCGTGCTAGGCTGCGGGTACGACCACACCCAGCACCGTTGTCCCCGGGCAGCGGGAGCTCCCTTTCAGGAGAGGCATGCCCAAGAAGGAACGTAAACGCCTGCAGGTGGTGATCAGCGACGAACAGGACGCCCTGCTGACCCGCACGGCCTACGAGCTGTCCAGCCCCGAACGACTGATCAGCAAGAGCGAAGTCGTGAGGCTCGCCATCGAGAAGATCGCCCGTGAACTCGGCGAGGGCGAGAACCTCGAGCAGTACCGCTCGATCCTGGACACCGAACTGCTCAGCGACGACGCCTGATCCGGATTCCGATTGAATGGGCTGCAAAGCCCGTTCAATCCGAGCGGTTGCGACTCGGAGAGCTGCTCCGCAGAGAAGGAGAGAAGCGGGTTCCGGACGTGGAGCTGGCAATCCGGTGAAGTTCCGGATTGTCGGCGAAACAAACGGAATCCGCTGGGAGCCTGACATAAGTCATGAGAAACCCTGAATGACGTTCCAGCCGATCGGCGATCGTCGACGACGTGACGGTTCAGGGTCACTGGCCTGGGAGAGGCGCAGCCTCTCCAAGACTGGTGTTCGACGTGTCAAGGCCTGGCGAATGGCGCGCAATCCCAGCTGCGCATAACTCAAGCCCCGTGCCCAGTGTGGATCGACCTCCCGCCGTTTCCCTTGCTCCGTGACGGCCGTTCCCTCGCTCAAGGCCATCAGGTACGCCATGCCCAGCACGCACCAGAGTTTCTCCAGTTGGTGCGCCTGATTCAGGCGCGTGTCCTCGAGGTTGAAGACCCCGCTCTTCAGGTCGAGGAAGGATTCCTCGACCTGAGTACGTTGGTGATACTCCGCGAATGTTCGCGTGTGACAGGGCTGACTACTCACGATGAACCAAGGATCACGTTGTCCAAAAGGCCGCACTGCCGCGATGTTCACGGGCCCGTATCTCTGCCCCGTGACGTACACCCCATGCCGCACGATCAACTGACCGTGGTGACTGAGCTGTGACTGAAATTGCCCCAAGGACGTTCCGTCCTGATCAAAGAGGTGGATGGGACCTTTGCCGCGAATCATCCACTGCCATCCGAAGGTGGTGAAGTCGCCCATCAACGTGTGATCAAGGAAGCCCCGGTCTGCACAGATGCAGACCTCTTCGACCTGTGGCAAGTGGACGAGCAGGCACTGGACGCTGGCGAGCACAGGGTAGATTTCCTGATTTCCCACCGTCGAACTACCATGACGGATGACGCGCCAGGACAACGGTATGGCACGCCCCCGGTAGACGAGGGAGACGCAGATCACGCACCAGCGTTTGAACAGGAGGGTGGTGTCCAGGGCGAGGGTGATGCGCGCATCACCCCAGTCACGCAGTGCGACCTGCATGAGGTGTTGGTAGACCGCGCGCCAGGGGACGCTGGAGGACGTCAGGGCGCGCAGGAATCGTCGTTCATGACTCTGCGCGTATCGGGCTCGGGAGACCACGAAAGGAGCACCACGCGGCTGGGTGAGGGACGCAGCTCAGGAGGAGACCGGCGACCATCCAGGCGAACGTTCGGGCATGTCGCTGATCCGACCATGGAGCAGTTCGGAGGAGGGCGAAGATGCGGTGGAATAGAGTGGAGGCGTCCCCGTCGGTGTGCTGTTCTTGTGTCATGACAGCTCAAGAATGCCCCGTCGGGGGCATTCTCATCTGTAGTGTCAGGCTCCCAGCGGAATCCGTATGATACGGACTGCCGTTTGTTTCGTTCACAGATCGGAACACCACCGATCTGTCAACGCCACGTCCGGAACCCGCCCAGCTCCTCCTCGCTTCGCTCGGATTGAATGGGTTGCCACACCCGTTTAATCCGGGTGGACGCGACTCGGAGAGCGGCCCCGCACAGTCGGAACCCAGCGGACGGCCGGGCGTGACGCTGGCAACCCGGAACACCACCAGGTTGTCAGCGAAACAGGCGACCGTCCGTACGACCTGCACGGACCCCGCGCGCCCCTCTCCCGCAGGGGGCGCTCAGGGACGGCCCAGGGCCAGCGGGTCATCCAGCACGCGCCGCGCCCACAGGTAACGCGGCCCCCAGTAGCGGTCACTGCGGAACCGGTCGACGCTCACGCGTCCCTGGTAACTGTTGGCACTCACGAACTGGTCATCCCCCAGGAAGATGCCGACGTGCGACACCCGCCCGCGGCCCTCGGTATCGAAGAACAGCAGGTCACCCGGCCGCAGGTCACGGTCGTCCACCGGGACGCCCGCCTGCGCCTGATCGGCACTGACGCGCGGCAGCGGCACGCCCAGCGGCGTGAAGACCTGCCGCACGAAGCCGCTGCAGTCCGTGCCGCTGCGGCTCTCGCCTCCGAACACGTACGGCGTGCCGAGCAGCGCCATGGCCGCGCCGCGCCAATCGGTTCCCGGGGAGAGCGGCGCAGCGGAAGGAACGGCCGCTGCCGCGCCCGGCAGGACCGCGGCGGCCCCCCCGGCGGGCGCGGGCGACGGGTCCTGCACGCGCGGCATCGGCCGCGCCGGTTGCAGCGCCGGCACGGTCTGGGCCGGCGCTGAGGGCAGGAACGGGGAGCCGCCCACGCCGGCCGGCAGTGGGGGCGCGGCGGGGCGGGCCGCGCCCTGATCCTGCGCGCCGGGCGGGAGGGTCAGCAACTGCCCGGGCCGCAGGGTCGCGCCGCCCGGCAGGGCGTTGGCGGCCAGCAGGGCATCGACCGTGACGCCGTACCGCCGCGACAGGGCGTACAGCGTCTCGCCGGCCTGGACCGCATGGGTGCGCGGCGCGGCCGTCAGTGTAAGCACCTGCCCGGCCCGCAGGTCCGGGCGGGTCAGTCCGTTCAGGGCCAGCAGCGCCTCGACACTCAGTCCCGCGCGGCGGGCCAGGCTGAAGGCGGTATCGCCGGGCTGCACGGTCACGCTGCCCACCCCGCGCAGGTCGCCGGCCTGCAGACCGGCCACCGGCTCGCTGCCCTGCGCGGCGGCCGGCCCGCCCCCCAGCAGCGCTGCCAGCGCGAGCAGCGCGAGTGGACCACGCCACCGCGCGGGGACGGGGAAGGCGGCTGGCCGCGCGGCGCTTTTCCGGAGTGTGGACGGAACAGACGGAATCCGTATCAGACGGTCGGCAGACAGGGACATGGGAGACTCGCAGGGGAGGGCCGGCCGGAACGCGCAGGGCCGGGCAGGGGATCGGCAGCTGAGAAACATGAAGGTTGACCTGACCCGCGCACCGTAACACGGGGCGGCCCGGCCTGCCAAGACGCCCCCCGGCAGGGAGGAAGCGCGTCATACGGATTCCGGGCGTAGAGTCGGCAATCCGGCGGTTTGCCGGGTTGTCAACGAAACAGACGGCAGTCTTCGCTGATCCCACGCTGCGGAGCCGCGCTCCGAGTCGCTTCACCCGGGTTGAATGAGTTCTGCAAACCATTCAACCCGGGTCCGTCCCGGACGTGCTGTCGTCCTGACTGGGGGGCCGCTGCCGACCCGGCCCGGCGTATGGTGAGCGGTGTGATCGCCCGCGCCCAGGCGTGGCGCACGCGCACCTTCAGCGCCCTGCGTCACCCCCACTACCGCCGCTACTGGTTCTCGCAGCTGCTCTCCCTGATCGGCTCCTGGATGCAGGCCACCGCCCAGCAGTACCTCGTGCTGGAACTCTCGGGCGGCAGCAGCGCCGCGCTCGGCTGGGTGACGGCCGCGCAGTTCATGCCCAGCCTGCTGCTCTCCCTGTTCGCCGGGGCCGTCATCGACCGCGTGCCGCGCCGGCGCGTGCTGCTGGCCACGCAGGTCACGCTGCTGCTCACGGCGACCGCGCTGGCCGTCACCACCCACCTCGGCGTGGTCAGCCTGCCGCTCGTCATGGGGATCGCGTTCCTGTCCGGCTGCGCGAACGCCTTCGACATGCCGGCCCGGCAGAGCATGGTCGTGGACTTCGTGCCCCGCAGCGACGTGCCGAACGCCGTCGCGCTGAACAGCCTGTCCTTCAACGTGAGCCGGACGCTGGGGCAGGCACTGTTCGGCGTGGTGGCCGCGCTGGGCGTCACGCTGCTGGCCGGCGGGAACAGCGACGACATCTCGCGGCTGGCGCTGCCCTTCTACCTGAATGTCATGTCGTTCTTCGTGGTGCTGTACGTGATCGCCACGCTGCCCTTCCCGCAGCGGGACGCCGGCCCGCGCGGCAGCATGGCCGAGGACGTCCGCGAGGGCCTGCGCTACGTGCGCGGCACCCCCGCCGTGCGCAACGTCATGCTGCTGGTCGGCGCGCTCAGCCTGACCATCATCAACTTCAACGTGATCATTCCCTACTACGCCCGCGTGGTGTTCGACGCGCGCGAGGCCACCTTCGGCGCACTGTCCGCCGCGTTCGGGATCGGCGCGATGGCCGGCGCCCTCTGGCAGGCCAGCCGCCCCAACCCCCTGCGCAACCTGCGGGTCGGCGCGGTCATCCTGACCCTCAGCGCCGTGGTGCTGGCCCTCACGCCCGGCCCGGCACTGGCCTTCCCAGTCCTGGCTGCCTGCGGCTTCGGGATGCTGACCCTGCTCGTCAGCGCGAACAGCAGCGTGCAACTCGCCATTCCCGACGCGCTGCGCGGGCGCGTCATGAGCCTGTACTCCTTCGTGCTGGTCGGCATGGGCCCCCCCGGCGCGCTGATCGCCAGCAGCCTGATCAGCCGCGACGGTCCCCTCGGCCCGCGCGCCGGTCTGATCGCGCTGGCCGCGCTGGGAGCGCTGAGTACCGCGGCGCTGTGGACCCGCCTGCCCCGCGAACCGCGCCCTGCGGCGGAACGTGAACTCTGAACCCAGCCTAAGCCCGCACGCCGCGAACGGCTGTTATGCTGCGTGCATGGCTTCAGACCGCAATCCTGACCAATCGCACGCCCTGATGACCTGGGCGCTGATCGTGGTTGCCCTGGGCGCGATCATCGGGATCGGCACCACCGCCGCGCTGCTCGCCCGCAAGGGACGCCCCCTGCCCGACGACCCCGACGCCCCCCTGTTCATCTGAACGGCGAAGGTGCAGGGGCGGACCGATTCAACCGGTCCGCCCCTGCACCTTCGCCCGCGCCGGACGGTCCTGATACCGACTCGGAGAGCTGCTCCGCAGAGGAGGAGAGAAGCGCCCCTCCGGACGTGGAGTTGACGACCCGGTGCCGTTCCGGGTTGTCAACGAAACAAACGGAATCCGTATGACCCTCCCCGGGACACCCGGAGACATCTGCGCTACCGAAACAAACGGAGTGCGGATCAGAACGGCCAGACGCGCGGAATGATCAGCAGGGCCACCACGAAGGTCACGACCGTCAGGCCCGACCCGACCCGCACGAAATCCATGAAGGTGTACCGCCCCGGCCCGTACACCAGCATGCACGAGGGTTCCAGCGGCGTGATGAACGAGTTGCTGGCCGCCACCGTGATCCCGATGATGAACGGCCGCGGGTCGTACCCCAGCGCCTTGGCTGTCCCGATGGCCAGCGGCAGCATGACCAGCGCCGCCGCCTGATTGCTCATGGGCTGCGTCAGGAGCACCGTCACCAGGAACAGCGCGCCCAGCAGGCCGTACGGCCCCAGTGGTTCCAGCACGCCCGCCAGCGCGCCGGTCAGCGCGCGGGCCGCGCCGCTGTCCTCGAAGGCCGTGCCGAAGGCCAGCATGCACGCGACCAGGATGATCACCGGCCACTCCACCGACCCGTACGCCTCCTCGGGCGTGATCAGGCGCAGCATCAGGCTCAGGGCGACCGCGACGACCACCGCGACCGCCAGCGGCACCACGCCCAGCCCGCCCAGGATCACCGCCCCGCCGAACAGCAGCAGTGCCAGCGGCGCCCGGCGCAGGTCCCGCTGCCGTTCGGTCAGGTCCCCCATGACGACCAGATGCTCGCCCAGCGAATCGATGCGGTCCGCGCCCCCCTGCACCATCAGCACGTCACCCACCTGGATGCGCAGGCGGCCCAGCCGCTCGACGTTCCGGGCGCGGCGGTGCAGGGCCAGCACGGACGCCCCGTAGCGCTCACGGAAGCGCGCCTCTTTCAGGGTGCGGCCCAGCAGCGGCGAGCCGGGCATGACGACCGCCTCGACCAGCCGTACCGCGCCGCCCTCGTCCGGCCCGAGCTTCTGCTCGCTCTTGCTGATCACGCCCAGCGTGCTCTTGCCGGCCAGGATGCGCTCGGTGGGTCCCTCGACGGTCAGGGTGTCGCCCTCCTGCACCCGGAAGTCCGGTCCCGGCGCGTACTGAGTGGGCTGATCGCCCCTGCGCACCGCCACGACCGTCAGGCCGTGATCGCGGCCCAGGCCGGTCTCCCGCAGGGTCTGCCCGGTCAGCGGACTGCCCGCCACGACCGTCAGGTCCGCGAGGTACGCCCGCAGCGACTCTTCCAGCTGCGCGTCGCGGGCCGGCAGCAGGCGCGGCGCGATGAAGAACAGGTACGCCAGACCCACCACCGCGACCGGCAACCCCACCCAGGCCAGCTCGAAGAAACCCAGCGGTTTCTGGCCCGCGCCGGGCAGCGCGCCCGACACGACCAGGTTGGTGCTCGTGCCGATCACGGTAACCGTGCCGCCCAGGATGCTGGCGAACGCCAGCGGCATCAGCGCGCGGCTGGCGGGAATCCCGGCGCGGCGCGACATGCCCGCCACGACCGGCAGGAACACGGCGGTCGTGGCGGTGTTACTGGTAAAGGCGCTGACACCCGCCACGGTGCCCAGCAGGGACCGCAGCGTGGCCGTGGCGTTCCGGGACCGGCGGGCCAGGGTCACGCCGATCCACTCGATCACCCCGGCGCGCAGCAGCACCCGCGTCAGGATGAACAGCGAGGCCAGCGTCAGGACCGTGTCGCTCCCGAAGCCCGCGAAGGCCTCCTTGGGTTTCAGGAGGCCCAGCAGCAGCAGCGCCGAGAGCAGGCCCAGCGCGGTCACGTCCACCGGGAGCCACTCGGTGGCGAACAGCACCAGCGCGGCGACGAACAGAATCAGCAGGATCAGGATGGGGTCCATGGGTCACCCGGCAGCGTGACGCGCCGCGCCGCCGTTCACGTGAGAAAAACCGGAAGACCTCCCGGCTTGACCGGCCCGTCAGCCGGGCTGGACGGCCGCGCCCGCACCGGCCGCCCAGCCGGTCACCAGTCGTGTCAGCGCCTCACGCAGCACAGCCACGGCGCGGTCGTACTCCGCGAGGTCCAGGCGTTCTTCCGGCGTGTGATCCAGCGCGCTGTCCCCCGGCCCGTACGCCAGCGTGGGCACCGGCCAGTGCGCCGCCACCACGTTCATGTCACTCGTGCCGGTCTTGACCTTGAACACGGGCGCGCCGCCCTGCGCGCGGATCGCGACCCGCATGGCCCGCGTCAGCGCGTTGTCCCTGGGGTGCCGCACGGCGCGTTCATGCCCGGTGAAGCTCACGGTCACGCTGTCCAGGTCGGCCAGCAGCTCGCGGATGGTCGCCTCGGCCCCCTCGGGGCTCACGCTGGGCGGCAGGCGGAGCCCGAAGGTGCCGCTCGCCCGCTGCGTCAGGCCGTCCGTGCCCGCCGTGATGTCCTGCACGGTCGCCTGCACCCCGCCGAACACGCCGCCCGGCTCGCCCGCCGCGGCCGCCCAGGCCCGCACGCGGAACCACGCCTCGGTCAGGTCGTCCCCGGCGCTGCGGCCCTCACCGGCCGTGTGAAAATTCTCGCGTTGCGCCGCGGCCTTCACGACCAGGCGGCCCTTGTACCCCAGCGTCAGGCCCTCCCAGCCGCTCGGCTCGCCGATCAGGACCACGTCGGGGCGCAGCACCTCGCGGATGTGCCGCGCCCCCCGGCTGCTGGGCGCCTCCTCCTCGGTCGCGCCGATCACCACGAACCGCGCCGCCGAGAGCGCCCCGGGTGGCAGGGTCGCCACGGCCGCCATGAACGCGCACAGCGGCCCCTTGGCGTCCACGCTGCCGCGCCCGTGCAGCACCCCCTGGGCGTCCACGTGCACCGGAATGTCGCCCGGCACGGTGTCCATGTGCCCCAGCAGCGCCACCGTCAGCGGGCCGCTGCCGCGCTCGCCCACGGCGTTCCCGGCCTCATCCACCCGCGCCTCGAAGCCCCGCGCGGCCATCCAGCCGCTCAGGAACTCCGCGACCGGCCCCTCCTGCCCGGACAGCGACGCGATCTGCACCGTGCGGATCAGCAGCTCACGCGCGTCCGGCGTGCCGCCCTCATTCGACATCCATCACCCCGCTCGACGCACTCGACGCCCGCGCGAGCGCGGCGAGCAGCCGCGCGATGTCCGCCAGCGCCATCAGGGCGATGGTGCCGACCCCGCCGGCCAGCAGGGTCCACAGCGCCGCCAGCGGCTGCCCGCCCGTGAACTGGAAGAAGGCCAGCGCGACCGCCGCCACGAACAGCACCAGCCCCAGCACCCGCAGCCGCCCGGTCAGGCCCTCGACCACCTCGGCCTGCCGCGTCAGGGCCGCCACGGCCGACGCCGCGCCCCGCAGCGGCACGCCGGCCGGCTGGACCGGGAGTGGCGCGGCGGCCGGCGTGACCGGGGCGGGGGAGGGCGCGGGAGGGGCGGCCACCGGGGCCTTGCTGAGGTCCGGCGTGCGGCTCGGCGAGAACCCCGACGACGAGATCACCACCGGCGTCGGGGCTTCCGGTGCGGGCGTGGCGGCGGGCGGCGCGGGTTCCGGAGCGGGCGCGGGATCCGGGGCGGGTTCCGGCCGGAACGCCGGGTGTGGTGCGGGGGCCGGGGCGGGCGTGGGAGCCGGCGTGTGGGCCGGGGCGGGGGTCGGGGCGGGTTCCGGCGTGTCGGCGGCCCGCTCCTTGGCGAGCGCGGTCGCGTCGCGCACCTGCCCGAAGAACGCCTGCACCTGCGCCGGATCGAATCCCAGCAGGCTGGCGGTCAGGGCCGTCCCGGCGGGCGTCTCGACCCGCAGGGTGCCCTCCTGGTCACTGTGAATGCGGGTCAGGTCACGCAGCGTGACCCGGCGCGTCCCGTCCGCGTCCTGAAACAGCAGCGTGTCAGCGGTCAGCACGAACAGCGCCTCGTCGCGCTCCAGCGACGTGAGAGGGGAATCCGTCATTCCGAGGGTCTGCAGGGCCTGCACGGCTCGTTCACTGGGGGCACGCTGGGTCATGATCACTCCTTGGGAAACTGCCGGGAGAAGGGCGCAGCGTCTGAACAGCCGGTCCCCCCTGCACCTGGGCGGCCCCGGTCACGCTACGCGCAGCCCGGAACCTGTCGGCACAGCATACCCAACCCTGCCCAGGCACGCGCCGGCGCAGCGGGTCACCCGCGCAGGCCACCGCCGCGCATGAAGACACGCCCGCGCCGCCTCTCACCGCGCCTCCCGCCACGCGCGCCACACTGCCGGCATGAGCGACCAACCCAAGGACACCACCCCGCTGGGCCGCAGTGTCGAGGCCGTCGAACGCGAGGGCGGCAACCTCATCAACGACCCGCGCGAGGGAGAAGCCCTGCGCCGCGATCAGGGACCGGCCGTCATTCCGGCCGTGACGAACGCCAACACCACCGGGGTGATCGCCGCCGTCGCCCCCGCCGACCTGATCGAGCCGGGCAGCGGCCCGGACGACGGGACCAGCACCGTCAACCGCGACAGCAGCGAGGAATAAGCCAGCAGGACAGAAGTGGGCGGCACCTGGGGTGAATCTCCCGTGCCGCCCACTTCTGCACTGTGCGCGGGTCGCGTCAGCCGGTGCCCAGGTCGCGCGGCCGGTATGTGACCGCCTCGGCCAGGTGGGTCTCGCGGATGTCGTCGCTGCCCGCCAGGTCGGCCACGGTCCGCGCCACGCGCAGCAGCCGGTCGTAACCGCGTCCGGTCAGGCCCAGCTGTTTCGCCGCGGCCCGCGCGAACCCCTCGGGACCGGCCGCCAGGGCAGCGTGCCGCCGCAGGGTCTGCCCGCCCAGATCGGCGTTCCGGCCGCCCTGGCGGGCCAGCATCCGCTCGCGGGCCGCGGCCACCCGTGAGCGCACCGGTGCCGTGGGTTCCGGTTCGGGCGCGCGGGTCAGTTCTTCCACGGTCAGGCGGGGCACCCGCACGGTCAGGTCGATGCGGTCCAGCAGCGGCCCCGACAGCCTCGCGGCGTAGCGCGTCCGTTCGGCCGGACTGCACACGCAGGCCTTCTCCGGGTCGCCCAGGTGCCCGCACGGGCAGGGGTTCATGGCGGCGATCAGCTGGAAGCGCGCCGGGTACTGCACGGTCGCCCGCGCGCGGCTGATCACGACCGTGCCGTCCTCCAGCGGTTGCCGCAGCGTCTCGAGGGCCTTGCGGCTGAACTCCGGGAATTCATCCAGGAACAGCACCCCCCGGTGCGCGAGACTGACCTCACCGGGACGGGGCACGCCGCCCCCGCCGATCAGCCCGGCGTCCGACACCGTGTGGTGCGGCGCGCGGAACGGGGCGCCCAGGTTCAGGCGGCCCCGCGAGGCCAGCAGGCCCGCCGCCGAGTGAATCCGCGTGACCTCCAGCGCCTCCGGGCGCGTCAGGGGGGGCAGCAGGCCCGGCGCGCGGCGGGCCAGCATGGTCTTCCCGCTGCCGGGCGACCCGACCATCAGCAGGTTGTGCCCGCCCGCCACGGCGATCTCCAGCGCGCGGCGCGCGCCGCTCTGCCCCTTCAGGTCCGCGAGGTCCAGCAGCGCGTCGTCCGGCCCCTGCGCCTCGGGTGCGGGCGTGACCGGCAGCGGGTGGGAGCCGCCCAGGTGCCGGGCCGCCTCGGCCAGCGTGGCCGCCCCGAACACCGGGACGCCCTCGATCAGCGCCGCCTCGGGTGCGTTCCCAAGTGGCAGCAACGCCGGGAGGCCCAGCTGCGCGGCCAGCAACGCCAGGTTCACGGCGCCCGCGATGGGCCGCAGGCTGCCGTCCAGCGCCAGTTCACCCGCCACCAGCGTCCCGGCCAGCGCCGCCGCCGGCAGCAACTCCTGCGCGGCCAGCAGCCCCAGCGCGATCGGCAGATCGTACAGCGGCCCCTCCTTGCGCAGGTCCGCCGGGGCGAGGTTCACCGTGATCCGCGCCGCCGGGAACGGCAAGCCCGCGTTCCGCACGGCCGCACGTACCCGCTCGCGGGCCTCGCTGACCGCCTGATCCGGCAACCCCACCACCGTGAAGGCCGGCAGGCCCGGCGAGACGTCCACCTCGACCTCGACCGGAACGGCGTCCACGCCGATCAGCGCGACACTGCGGGCGCGGGCCAGCATCAGCGGCCCCCACGGACTGTGCGGAAGTTCACGCTGGTCAGCGTAGCAAACCTGCCTGACAGAACCGTTGCAGATGCCGCGCGGCCGCACGACTGTCGGCACCCAGACGGCTGACCACCAACTTCCTGACACCGGGCGTCCCCACGGCCATGCGCGGCATGACCGGTGGGGACGCCGTCATCCTGGCCGGCTCAGCCGGGCGTGTTCTCCTTGACGACCGACACGGTCGGCGCCGGCGCGACCGGCTGCGGCACCACGGCACTGGCCTGCACGGCGGCGGGCGGCGCTGGCACGGGCGGCACGCCACTGGTGGGCGCGGCCGCCTGGGCCGCCGGAACGGCCACGGCCTGGGGCGTGTGGATGGTCTGCACGGGGGCCGCGCCGGGCGGGGTGGTATCGCGCAGGCCGCCTTCAAGGTCGTCTTTCAGACTCTGCGTGCTTCTGCGGAATTCCCGCAGGCCCGCACCGAGACTCTTGCCCAGCTCGGGCAGTTTGCGCGGGCCGAACACGACCAGCGCGACCAGCAGAATGACGATCAGTTCACCGGGACCAAGATTGGGCATGACTTCCTCCAGAGGTGGGCGGAGCGGACCGGCCGGGCCTCCCGGCGGGGCAGGCCACTCCCTGTCTGAGGCCCAGTGTAGGCCGCGGCGTTAAAGCAAATGTCACGGCCGCATGAGCCGCCGACCGGCCCGCCCGGTCAGCCCGGTGGGGACGGCTTGCCCACGGGCGGCCCCAGCGGCGCGTTCCGGTAGGCGCGCAGGGTGCCGTTCATGAACGCCACGTACAGCGTCCCGTCCGCCGCCAGCGGCGTGGCCTGCACGCCCTGCGCCTCGCGGTGCGACCAGCGGACGGCGCCGCTGCGCACGTCCAGCGCCCGTAACTCCCCCGCCTCGGAGGCCAGGAACACCATCCCGGCGCTGATCACCGGACTGGCCGTCACCCGGCCCTCCATGCGGTGCGACCACAGATCCTCCCCGTCCGACAGGCGCAGCGCCCGCACCTCGCCCCCCCACCCGGCCAGGATCGCCACGCCCCCCTCACGGTCGGCGCCGGTCAGCGCCGGGGACGCCCACACCTCGTCCTCCAGGTCGTAGGTCCACAGGGTCGGTTCGCTGCCCAGCGACACCCGCCCCCCGGTCATGCCGAGCGCCAGCGCGTGCACCTCGCCCTCCCAGGTCGCCACGACCAGCGTCGCCTCGCCCGGCCGGGTCGGCAGCAGCGCCGGGGTGCCGTGCACCGTGCCGATCTCGACCTTCCACATGGGCGTGCCGCTGCGGGCGTCCAGCGCGTGCAGCCAGCCGTTCTCGTCGCAGACCAGCGCCGCGCCCGCCCACACCAGCGGACTGGCTGCCACCGGTCCACCCGTCCGGTACGCCCAGCGCAGCTCTCCGCTCCGTTCATCCAGCGCGTACAGGTGCCCGTCGCGGCTGCTGGCCAGCACCTGCCCCTGCCACAGGGTCGGTGCGCCCGTCAGTTCCGCCCGCGCCCGGTGAATCCACACCTGCTGGCCGCTGTGCAGGTCCACTCGGCGCAGCGTGCCGTCCCACGCCCCGAACAGCACCTGCCCGTCCTGGAAGGTCGCCGGGGCCGTCACCTCGTCCCGCGCGGCGTACGTGGCGAACGGACGCCCCGACGCGTGCGTCAGGACCAGCTGCCCGCCCCGCGTGCCGACCGCCACCAGGTCCCCCTCGCCCATCACGGCCGCCGGCCACGTCACCTCGCCCGGCAGCGGCACACTCCAGACCTCCCGCAGGGCCGACACGCGCGCCGGCCCGTCCGGATGCTCCCCGGTCCGGGTGCGCCCCCCCCGGTACTGCCCGCGCACGTGCGCCGTCCACACGTCCCGCCGCGCCAGCGCCCACAGGTGCGCGAGCGCCTCCCCGCTCTCCGGCCGGTCCTCCGGGCGTTTGGCCAGCAGCGACAGCAGCACCCGCGCCACCGCGTCCGGCACCGCCGGGTTCAGGTCACGCGGGTCCGGCGCGGCCTCGTACACGTGCTGGTACAGCACGCTCTGATCACTGTCCCCCACGAACGGCGGACTGCCGCACGCCACGCGGTACAGCACCGCGCCCAGCGCGTACAGGTCGCTCAGCGGACCCACGCCCACCCCGCGCGCCTGTTCGGGCGCCATGTACGCCGGGGTGCCCAGCGTCACGCCGCTGCGCGTCAGCTGCCGCGTGTGCTCACTGAGCGCCACCAGCCCGAAATCCATCACGCGCGGCCAGCCGGCATCGTCCAGCAGCACGTTCCCCGGCGTCAGGTCCCGGTGCGTGATGCCGCGCGCATGCACGAAATGCAGCGCCCGCGACACGAACGACGCGGCCGTCAGGAAGCGCCCCAGCGGCCCCGGCGCGTCCTCCAGCGGCCCCAGCGCCGTGATCGGCCCGCCCGTCATGAGCGGCATCGTGAAGAACGGCCGCCCTCCCTCCGGTTCCGTTCCCAGGTCCAGGACCGGCACCACCCCCGGATGCGTCAGGCAGGCCAGCGTCCGCACCTCCCGCAGAAACCGCTCGCGGTCACTGGGCGGCACGTGCGCGTGCTGCACCTTCACGGCCACGTCCCGCCCCAGCAGCGTGTCATGCGCCCGGAACACCCGCGCGCTGCCACCCTCGCCCAGCAGATCCAGCAGGTCATAGCGACCCACCAGCACAGAGCCCGAATCCAGCGGCATACCCCGCGAGTGTACCGCCCAGCCGCCAGCAGGGGGCGTGGGCCGTGGGGAGTGGATCGGCCGGCCCCCGCCAGCGACCCACTCCTCACCCCCTCCCTTACCGGCCCATCGCGGCCAGTTGCCCCGGCGTGACGGGTTCGCGCAGCAGGCGGGCGAAGGTGTCGCCCCCGCCACGTTCAGTGGCCCGGCCCACCAGGTCGCCGCCGACCGAGTACGTGAAGATGTACGCACGGAAGTTGGGATTCTGCACGAAGCGCAGCGACTGCCGCGCGCGGGCCTCGCTGGCCACGGCGTACGTCTGCAGGAACTCCAGCACCTCGCCTTCCGGGGCGCCGTCGGCGTGCAGGCGCATGGCAGCCTCGCCGCTCACGCCGCCCAGCGCCCTGCGGGCCTGCGCTGCCGCCAGGAACGCGCGGATGTCGTCGGCGTCCAGCCCGGCCAGCGCCGCGAGGTCCCCGGTCAGCCACGCCTCCACCTCGTCCGGGGTCATGACGGCCCGCAGGGCGTTCACGGCAACGCCCTCCGAGACCACGCACTCCGGCGCGTTGATCAGCTGCACGGCGTGTTCCAGCCAGCCGCGCCCGCGCACCAGCCCGGCCTCCTTGGTGGCGTGCTCGGTGTGGTGACCGGGGTACCCCTCGTGCGCCAGCAGGTCCGGCAGGGCCGGCAGCAGCACCGGCAGGTCCGTGTTGATGTCGATGCGGCTCCTGAGGTTCCCCAGCGGCCAGTTGTACCCGCTCCAGGGCCGGTCGTTCACCAGCGCGATGCTGAAATCCTCGCCGTCCGGCAGCCCGAAGCGTTCTGATACGCGCGAGCGCAACTCGGCCAGGATCGGGGCCGCCACCCGCAGGATCTCCCCGCGCGGCACCGCCACCCGCGAGCGCAGCGCCTCCTCCCGCCCGGCCAGGGAGCCGCTGCCGGGCAGCGCGGCGTCCAGCGCCCGCAGCGCCCCGTCCAGTTCACCCAGGTCCGCGCGGCGCGCCTCGATGTCGTACAGGCCGCGCACCTCATCGGCGTAAGCGATGGCCTCGCCCGACAGCAGGCGCGTCATGGTGTGCATGGCCCGCACCTGCACCGTCAACCACTCGCGCCGCGCGTCCTCCGGCACGCCCGCCACGTCCGCCAGGAGCGCCGAGGCCTCCGCCATCAGGGCCTGCGGATCACGGGCCTCCCGCACCGCCCATTCCGGCGGCCCCCCGTACCCGTCGATGAAGCCCTCCGAGTGCGCGTCGATGGCGTGCGCCAGCCGGATGTACCGCTCTGCAATGTCCGTCATGCAGGGCAGGATAGGCGCGCAGTCGTCCGCGCGGGCCACCCGGCGTCCCGCATGGCTGGCAACCCGGCACTGCCCCGGCCGGTTCAGTCGCCGACGAACACCAGCCGTTCGTAGGTGCCGTCCGCGCGGCGGGCGGGCAGGCCAGCCTGGGCCGCCTGTTTCAGGCGGGTCAGGGCGGTGGCCACGGCGGGGCCCTCGCCGTACATGCGCCCGGCGTCGTCGGTCAGCTGGATTTCCAGGCCGCGTTCCTCGCCGTGCGTGGCGCGCAGGACCACGCCCGCGCCGGGCACCTGGGTCACGTGGACCCCGGCGGGCAGGTCGGCAAGTTCGATCTGGTGGCGGAGGGTCTGCTCGTCCATGCGGTCATTGTGCCGGACGGGGAAGAGCAGGCCAATACTTGACTAATCCAGTCGGATTAGTGAAATATGTGCGCGGGTCAGTTTCACCCTGCCACCCCCACAGCCCACCAGGACCCCGTCCAGCCCACCCACGCCCCGACCCCTCCCGGTCGCGGTGAAAGCCCCCGCCACCCCCGAGGTTTCCCATGCGCCGCACCCCCCACGCCCTCCTCATCACCCTGGCCCTCGGCAGCGCCGCCGCCCAGCAGGCCGGTACGCAGCAGACCGGCACCCGCACCGTCACGCTGTACACCACCGTGAACCGCGCGGTGGCCGAGGCCGTCACCGCTGCCTTCCAGGCCCGCACCGGCATCACCGTCACCCTGAAAACCGGGAACCTGCCCGCCGACCTGACCGGCATCGACGCCGTGTGGCTGAACGACACCGGGCTCAACAGCATTCCCGCCACGCGACTGGCCCGGCTGCCCACCGACCTGACCGCCAAGAGCCGCGTGAACCTGGGCCCACAGTGGCTCGCCACGCACGCCCGCTACCACACCCTGGCCTACAGCCGCGACCGCGTGCAGGCCGCCACCCTGCCCACCACCCTGCTGAACCTGCCCGCCCACACCGAACTGCGCGGCCGCGTCGGCTGGGCCGTCGCCAGCCCCGCCTTCACCGACCTGACCGCCGCGCTGCTCGCCACGCACGGCGAGAATGTCACCCGCGCGTGGCTGACCGGCATGATCGCCCTGAACCCCCGCGACTACGGCAGCGAGGTCAGCGCCCTCACCCAGGCCGTGCAGGACGGCGAACTCGACGTGGCCCTCACCACGCACCCCTTCGTGCAGCGCGTGCGGGGCGCCGGGTACCGCGTGGCCGCCGCCTGGATGCAGAGCGGCGACCCCGGCAACCTGATGGAAACCGGCGCGGCCGCCGTCCTGCGCGCCGCTCCCCACCCCGCCCAGGCGTACGCGCTGCTGCGCGCCCTGGCACAACCGGAAACCGGACTGCTGCTGTACGCCTCCACCTTCGACCAGCCGCTCACGACCGGCCCCCTGAACCCCGGCGGCCTGATCCCACCGGAACAGCTCGCGGCGCTCGGCCCGAACCCTGACCGCGCCGCGTGGCAGGAGCGCGCCCGCGACCTCCTGATCGAACTCGACCTGTACTGACACCGACTCCGATTGAATGGTCTGCAAACACCGTTCAATCCGAGCGGAATCGTAGAGCTGCCCAGCAGAGCGAGCAGGAGCAGAGAGGACTGCCGGGCGTGGAGTTGGCAACCCGGTGTGTTTCCGGGTTGTTAACGAAACAGACGGAATCCGTATGACCTGTCCTGTTCGCACCGACCGCCACCCGCCCTCACCCCACGCACCCGGAGACCCCATGACCACCGACCGCCGATCCTTCCTGCACCGCGCCGGAGCCGCCCTGACCCTCCTGACCCTCGCGCCCCGCGCCGCCCTCGCGCAGAGCGCGCCCGCACTGCCCGCCAGCATGGAACTCGCCGTGACCTTCACGGTCGCCCCGCCCACCACCCCCGGCCGGTACCACAAACCCTACGTGGCCGTCTGGATCGAAACCGAGGACGGCAAACCCGTGCGCACCCTGACCCTGTGGCGCATGCAGGACGACAAGGGCAAGAAATGGCTGAGCGAACTGCGCCGCTGGTTCCGCAGCAACGGCACGCTGGACACCACCAGCAGCGCCACCCGCAACCCCGGCACGTACTCCCTCGCCTGGGACGGCCTGACAGACGCGGGCCGCCGCGCCCCCCAGGACCGCTACGTGCTGCTGATCGAAGCGGCCCGCGAGAAAGGCCCCTACGGCCGCGTGCGCGTGCCCGTCACGCTGGCCGCCGCGCCCGCCCGGTTCAGCGGTCCCGACAACGGAGAGGTCACGAATGTCAGCGCCGAATACCGCGCCCGCTGAACCCGGCCGCCCCGACCAGCCCGGTCCTGCCCGGCACCGTCCCGACCAGCACCGTCCCGCCCGGTCCCGCCCGCCTGCCGCCAAACCCTGGCGGGTCCGCGTGCAGATCACGCTGCGCAGCCTGCACATCTACTCCAGCATGGCCACCCTGCTGCTGATCCTGTTCTTCAGTGGCAGCGGCGTCCTGCTGAACCACCCGGACTGGTCCGGCAGCCTGGAAACCATCCGCGAAGCGCGCGGGACCCTGCCTGCCCCGGCCCTCGCCGCGCTGAACGCCACCCCGCCGGACTGGCTGGGCACCGTCGAAACCCTGCGTGCCGCGCACGACCTGCGCGGCCGCGCCGGGAACCTCAGCGCCGACCCGCAGGAAGCGTCCCTGACCTTCCGCGCGCCGGGCCGTGAAACGGACGTCCTGATCGACACCCGCACCGGCCAGTACGAACTGACAACCACCAGCGCCGGCCTGAATGCCGTGATCGGCGACCTGCACCGCGGCCACAACACCGGCCCCGGCTGGAACTGGGTGATCGACCTGACGGCCCTGTTCCTGACCGTGATCAGCGCCAGCGGGTTCGGCATCCTGCTGTTCCTGAAGAAACACCGCCCCAGGGCCCTGCTGACCCTCGGGGCCGGCACGCTGCTGCTGGGCGTCGGCATTGCCACGCTGGCCATGTAGGAAGCGGGACGCGGTGCCCGGGAGGCGGGAAGGGCGCACCCCGCACGGCCTCCCAATTCCCTGCCCGCCCCGCCCGTATCCTGCACGCGTGACGCTGTTCGACCCGCCCGCTCCCCTCGCCGAACGCCTGCGGCCCCGCACGGTCGCGGAGGTCGTGGGCCAGACGCACCTGCTCGGCCCCGGCAAGCCCCTGACGCGCGTGCTGGGGTCCGGGCGGCTGGGCAGCCTGATCCTGTGGGGGCCGCCCGGCGTGGGCAAGACCACCCTGGCCCGGCTGCTGGCCGGGGAGGTCGGCGCGCACTTCATTCCGCTCTCGGCGGTCACGGCGGGCGTGAAGGACGTGCGGGACGCCACCGCCGAGGCCGAACGCCTGCGCGGCCGGGGGCAGAAGACCATCCTGTTCCTCGACGAGATCCACCGCTTCAACAAGGCGCAGCAGGACGCGCTGCTCCCGCACGTCGAGAGCGGCCTGCTGACCCTGATCGGCGCGACCACCGAGAACCCCAGCTTCGAGGTGAACCCCGCCCTGCGCTCCCGCGCCCGCACGCTGGTCCTCGAAGCCCTGAAGCCCGAGGAGGTGCGCGGCCTGCTGGAACGCGCCCTGACCGACCCGCGCGGATTGACCGGCGTGACCGCCGAGCCGGAAGCGCTGGACCTCCTCGCCCGCCTCGCGGAAGGGGACGCCCGCCGCGCCCTGAGCACCCTGGAAGTCGCCAGCACCCTCGCCAACCCCGTCACGCCCGACGCGATCACCGAGGCGTTCGGACGGCACCTGCCGCAGATGGACAAGAACGGCGAGGACTTCTACAACCTCATCAGCGCGCTGCACAAGAGCGTGCGCGGCAGCCACGTCGACGGCGCGCTGTACTGGCTGGCCCGCATGGTCGAGGGCGGCGCCGACCCCCTGTACGTCGCGCGGCGCGTGGTGCGCATGGCCGCCGAGGACATCGGCCTCGCCGACCCCCAGGCCCTGCGGCTGTGTATCGCCGCGCGCGACACCGTGGAATTCCTCGGCAGTCCCGAAGGCGACCTCGCGCTGGCGCAGGCGGTCGTGTACCTCGCCCTGGCCCCCAAGAGCAACTCCGTGTACGTGGCGTGGAAGAACGCCCTGAACGCCGTCCGCGACGGAGAAAGCCTGCCCATTCCGCTGCACCTGCGCAACGCCCCCACCGCCCTCATGCGCCAGCAGGGCTACGGCAGAGGGTACGCGTACTACTTCGACGACCCCGAAGGCTCATTCGCCCAGAACTACCTCCCCGACGGCGTACAACTGGACCTGTACGCCCCCACCGGCGAAGGCTGGGAAGCCCGCGTCGCCGAACGCTGGCGCAAACTCCGGGACGCCCACGGAGAAGGGGAGGGCGCCGGGACCTGAACCAGCCGCCCCTCATGCGGACTCCGGCTGGGCGGCTTGCAGAGCTGCCGGCTCCGAGCGGATACGCGCAGAGAAACGCCCGGAACCCGTATCAACCCAGGCCCAGGCCCCGTGTGACGCTGGCCTGCGCGTCCTGTTCGGGCACGTCGGTCACGACCGCCTCGATCCGCCCGTCCGGGCCGGTCAGGACCAGGGTGGGGTAGACCTGCACGCGGTACGGGCGGCGCAGGCGGCCGTCCGCGTCGAGGTGCAGCGCGTCCCCGTATGCGTGGGGGGGCAGGTCGCCGCGCCGCGCGTCGATCACGCGCAGGTCCAGCCCGTGCGTGTGTGCCAGCTGCCCCAGGAAAACGTCCAGCGTGTCGCACGCCACGCACGCCTCGGTCTTGAAGGACAGCAGCGTGCGCCGCGTGACGTTCAGCGCGGCGGGGGGCGGCACGACCGCGCCCGGCTGGACGGTGCGGGCGGCGACCAGCCGGGTCAGCAGCGCCCCGAGCGGGCGGGGCAGGCGGATGCGGATGGCTCTGGGCGCAGTCGTCATGGTGGGACCTCCGGGGATGCTGGAGCGGATGTGGTGGGTGGAATCCCTGATGGTACGCGGCGGCTCCGGCGGGCGGGACCGCACCTGCCGCACCGTCTGGCCGCACGGGCTGTCTGCACGGGCCGTCAGCGGAAACCCCCCGCCGCTCCGGCGTGCGGAGGCTGGCGGGGGGCTGTGAAGCTGGGGGGGGAATCTGGGGGGAGCGCCCGGCGTCGAGGCCGTGGGAGTGAAGGGTGCGCGGTGCCGGGTGAGGGGTGCAGGGTGCTGGGCGTGCCCGGTGGGGCCGGTCGGTCCGGCGACGCCGCCCCGGCGTCTTCAGAGGTGCAGCCTTTTCCCCGCTGCGAGGTAGGTCTCCGCCCGCGCGGACGCTCCCGACCGGCAGTCTGGGCCTACCCGGGCAGGTCCGTCAACCAGTTCGCCTGTTGCAGCTGCGTGTCCAGTTCCCGGCGTTCCTTCGCCAGGGCGTCCACCTGCACCTGCAACTCGCGGGTGGAAATGGCGGACAGGATGCGGACCTCGCTGTTGCTGTAGCGGGTGGGGCGGTCGCTGGCGGTCGCGGCGGCACGGCGCAGCACCCGCAGGCGCAGGTCCAGCAGGTCGCGGCGGGTCAGGGCGTCCGTCAGGGTCCGGCCGCCTTGGAGGGTGGCGCGCAGGTTCGCGCGGTGAATGCGGGGCAGCAGGGCCTCCAGCCGCGCGGCGACCTCCGCGAATTCGCGCAGCAGGGCCTGCGGGTCCTCGGCGGGGGCCTCGCCTTCCTGCACCAGCAGGTTCTTTACGAGGCGTTCTTCCAGTTGCGCGGCGCGTTTCTGAAGGTCGGCGCGTTCGATCAGGGCCTCGGCAAGTTTCATGCGTGCAGGGTAACGCCCGGCAGGCCTGACCTGAACGGCGTGCTGGCCTGAATGGTGGGCGGGCCTGAATTGAGATAAGGCTTTCTAAGCCACTCGGCGCACGGTGTTGGGTGGGCGGGGCCGGTATGCTCCGTGTGAGATGTCTTTCGATGCCCGCGCCCTGTCCGCCCTTGATTTTCCCCGTGTTCTCGATGCGCTGGCCGAGCGCAGTGCCACGTCGCTGGGCGCGGAGCGTGCCCGTGCGCTGCGGCCCTCGGACGACCCGGAGCGGATCGCGCGGGAACTCGACGAGGTCGAGGACGCGCTGTTCGGCGTGAGCCTGAGCCTGGGCGGCATTCAGGACATCCGCGACCTGCACGCCCGCGCCGCCGAGGGCCGGGTGCTGTCGGGCTCGGAGTTGCTGAGCGCGGCGTACTCGCTGGACGGCGCGATGACGGTCAAGCGGGCCATCGGCGTGAACTCGCGCGGGCCGCTGCGCGAGGTGGCGGTCGGGCTGGGCGATCACAGTGAACTGGTGCGCCGGGTCCTGAGTGCCCTGGACCGCGACGGCGCGGTGCGGGACGACGCCAGCCCCCGCCTGCGTGACCTGCGGAAGCGCATCGAGCCGCTGCGTGGCCGCATCCGCGAGCGCCTGACCGCCACGCTGGAGAAATGGTCGGACGTGCTGCAGGAGCACATCGTGACCATCCGCCGCGACCGGTACGTGCTGCCGGTGCAGGCCAGCCGCGTGGGGCAGGTGCAGGGCATCATCGTGGACGCCAGCGCGACCGGGCAGACGTACTTCGTGGAACCGGCCGCCGTGACGCAGCTGAACAACGAACTGACCCGCTTGATCCTCGACGAGGAGGCCGAGGTGCGCCGCATCCTGACGGAACTCTCGGGCCTGCTGGCGGGTGACGCGGACGTGCCCATGACGCTCGTGACGGTCGGGGAACTCGACCTGATCGCGTCCAAGGCCCGGCTGGCGCGTGACTGGCGACTGAACCGCCCCGAGCAGGTCGCGGATGGCCGGTACGACCTGCGCGAGGTGCGCCACCCGCTGATCGAGAATCCGGTCGCGAACGACCTCGCGCTCGGCGAGACGAAACTGCTGCTGATCACCGGCCCGAACATGGGCGGCAAGACCGCGACCATCAAGACGCTGGGCCTCGCGGTCCTGATGCACCAGTGCGGGATGTACGTCGCGGCGGCCAGTGCCCGCCTGCCGGTCGTGCGGGACGTGCTGGTGGACATCGGGGACGAGCAGAGCATCGAGGCGAGCCTGTCCACCTTCGCGTCTCACCTCAAGCACCTGCGCTACGTGCTGCGGCACGCCGCGCCCGACACGCTGGTCCTCGTGGACGAGCTGGGCAGCGGCACCGACCCCAACGAGGGCGCGGCACTCGCCCAGGCGCTGATCGAGTGCCTGCTCACGCAGGACGCGCGCGGCGTGATCACCTCGCACCTCTCGCCCCTGAAACTGTTCGCGCTGGAAACGCCGGGCCTTAAGAACGCCTCCATGGGCTTCGACGTGGACACCCTGGCCCCCACCTACGTGCTGCAGGTGGGGCAGCCGGGCCGGTCGTTCGCGCTGGCCATCGCGCAGCGCATGGGCCTGCCCGCCGACGTGCTGCGCCGCGCCGAGGACCTCCTCGGACCCGACGCGGGCCTGATGGAACGCATGCTCGAGGGCCTGGAACGCGAACGCGAGGACCTGCGCGCCCAGCTGGAGGGGACCGCTGCCGCCCGCCGCGACGCCGAGGCCGAACTGGGCCGCGTGCGGCAGGAACGCGAGACCCTCGAACTGCGCCGCAACGAGATGCTCGCCGAGGCCAGTCAGAAGGCCGAGTCGCTGTACGCCGACGCCATCGAACGCGTCCGCACCCTGCGGGCCCGCGCGCAGGAGGACAGCGCCCGCCCGCGCGTCATGCAGGAACTGCGCGAACTGCGCGTCTCGGCGCAGAAGGCCCGCCCCGCCCCCGCCCCGCGTGAGGACCGCGGCGACCCCATCCGGGTGGGCAGCCGCGTGGACGTCCCCGCCTACAACGCCACCGGGCAGGTCCTCGAACTGCGCGGCGACGATCTGGTCGTGCAGCTGGGCGTCATGAAGGTCGGCGTGAAACGCCGCGACGTGCGCCTCAAGCAGGAACCCAAGGTCACGGCCCCCAGGCCGCGCGGCCCGCGCGCCGCCTTTGCCGGCGCGGTCGCCGCGAGCACCTTCCAGAACGAACTGCAACTGCGCGGCCTGGGCGTCGAGGAGGCCGTCGAGGAACTCCGGACCGCCGTGCTGGAGGCCCACGCCCTGAAGGAAAGTCCGCTGCGCGTGGTGCACGGCAAGGGCCAGGGCGTGCTGCGTCGCCTGCTGCGCGAGTACCTGAAGGGCGACAAGCGGGTCGAGTCCTTCCACGACGCCGAGGCCAACCAGGGCGGGCACGGGGTCACCATCGTGAACATCCGCCGCTGAGCGGCCCCCCCGCCCACCTCATGAGAACGGATCTGGACGGAACTCAGGACTGGCCCGCACGATGGGCGGATGCATTTCCTTCCTGCCCTTCCTGAACTGTCCACCGTCCGTTTCCTGCTGGCCCTGACACTGGCCGGTCTGCCCGGCAGCGTCGCCGCGGCGCAGACGGCCGCGCCCGCCGCGCCGGCCAGCACCGGCCTCAGGCTGCCGCCCGACTACCTGAGCCGTTTCGGAAGTACGCAGGTCGTCGCGTCCAGCACCGACGGGTTCGGCGTGCGGTACCTGCCGCTCCCGCTGGACCGTGACGTGCGCTTCACGCTGCTGAAAACCCCCACCTCCTGGGATTACGGCCTGACCGGGCAGTTCGGCAGCCTGTCGGCGGCGCTGGGCCGCTTCTACAACGTTCCCAGGGCCGAACTGACCAGCGCGCCCGGCAGCGGCCTGCAGTGGAGCGCGCTGGTGCAGGGCGGCGCGCCGCACTCGCACTTCACGGTCGGGTACGCCACGCGCGTCTGGGACGGCCGCGTGCGCTTCCTGAACAACGTCGGGGTGGCGCAGCAGGGCGGCGTGACGGCCACCTACACCCAGTCCGAGGCGAGCGGCGGGTACGGCCGCACCTACGGCAAGGTGAACACCGGCCTGTACGCCACGGTGCGCGTGTACGCCTTTCCCACGCAGGGCAAGGCGCAGGGCAGCGCGGACGTGACGGCTGTCGTCGGCGTGCCGCTGGCCGCGGGCCTGACCCTGGACGCCTCGCACTTCGAGCGTTTCGTGGTCGGGGAGTCCGCCATCGGGGATTTCGGGCTGGGCCGCGCCGAGTCCAGCAGCGTCAGCCTCACGTACCGCCCGCCGCCCGCCGGGGGCTTCGGGCTGGGGGCCGTGCGCGTCCGCGCGTCCCGGGACTGGCTCGGGAAGTCCTCCACCGCCGACGCGGACGTCGCCTTCCGCATCGACGGCGTGCCGGCCCTGATCGGCGGCAGCGTGGGCTACGAGTGGTACGAGACGAACGCCAGCGCGAACCGGTGGCGGCTGGCGCTCCTCGCACTGCCGCGCTGACCGGCTCCCGGCGCGGGAACCGCAGAAACATTAAGGTCCGCCCCGGGACCGTGAGGGTCCGCCGGGGCGGCGCGGGTGATAGCGTCCCCGCGTGAGTCGTTCCGGGAAGCTGCCGCCCCCTCCGTCGCCCGCCGCTGCCGGGGAGCGGACCCCGCTGTCGCTGCTGGCGACCGGCACCGCCGCTTTCTTCACGCTGGGCCTGATCCAGGCGATGTACGGCCCCAGCTTCCCGCTGTTCCAGGCGCGGTACGGGGTCAGCACGGCCGGCGTGGGCGTGATCGCCAGCGCGCACTTCCTGGGGTCGGCCATCGCGCCGCCGCTGGTGGGTCTGCTGCTGCGGCGCCTGAGCGTCCGGGCGGGCGTGTCGTTCAGTCTGCTGGTCCTGGCGGCCGGGATGCTGGGCGTGGTGGTCGCGCCCGGCTGGGCGCTGGCGGTCGCGGCGGCCTTCGTGGGCGGCCTGGGCCTGGGCGGCGTCAGCGCCTGCCTGAACGCCGCGTACGCCAGCGTGGGCGCGCGGGCCGTGAACCTCGTGAACGCCGTGTTCGGGGTGGGCAGCATGGTGTCGCCGCTGCTGGTCGCGGCCCTGACGGGCGCGGGGGCCGGCGCGGCGACCGGCGTGCCCGGCGGGCCGTTCCTGGTTGTGGCGGCCCTGTGCGCCGTGACCTTCGGGGTGGGCCGCGTGTGGGGCGTGCCGGACATCGCCCCGGCCCGGCAGGACGGCGCTCCGGCGCGGGCCGGCGTTCGGTTCGCGCTGTTCGCGGCCCTGATCGCCAGTTACGTGGGCCTGGAAGCCGGGTACGGCGCGTGGACCGTGCGCTACCTGACCGAGCTGCGCGTGGCGGACGCCGCGCTGATCCTGAGTGCCTTCTGGGCGGCCCTGACGGTCGGCCGGGTCCTGACCGGGGTGTTCGCCGCGCGGCTGCGCCCCGAACGGGTCGTGCTGGGCAGCGCGGCCGGGCTGCTGCTGTGTGCGCTGGCGGCGGCCGTGCCGGGCCTGGCGGGTGGGGCGTTCGTGCTGGCCGGTCTGGCGCTCGCGCCGGTGTTCGGCACGACCCTGGCGTGGCTGACCCGCACCCTGTCGGCGCGGCTGGTGCCGTTCCTGCTGGTGGCCGGGTCGCTGGGCGGCGTGGTCGCCCCGGCGCTGCTGGGGGTGCTGTTCGCCCGCTGGGGGGCGGCGGCCGTGCCGCTGTTCCTGGGTGGACTGGCGGCGCTGCTGGCTCTTTTCACGGTCCTGGCGGCGCGGACCGCACGCGCGCAGGCGGGGGGGGCGGCCGTGGCCTAGCAGACCGCATTGTCAGGGGTGGGGGCGTGTGGCAGAATGCGCGCTGATTCTCACCCAATCCGCGTCCCCTGTCTTCCCCCGGGGGAGCAACCGACTTCAGTTCATGAGTCCTCGCCGGAGTACCCGGCGGCGCAACGGAGGCCTAGAGTGGCACAAGCGACCAGACAGGTGAAACTCACACGTGAAGGGTTCGAACGCCTTCAGAAATCACTCGACCAGGAGATGGGCCGGCTGGCCGAGGCCACCCGCATCCTGCAGGAGCAGATGGAAACCAGTTCCGACACCGAGGACACGGGACTGGAGGACGCCAAGCGCGAGAAGATGAACATCGAGGCGCGCATCGAGGAACTCGAGGACACCCTGGCCCGCGCCACGGTCATCGAGGACCACGAGAACGAGGGCCGAGTGGAACTCGGGGCGATCGTGGTGCTGGGCAACGAGACGACCAAGAAGGACATGAAGGTGCAGGTCGTCAGCGCCCCCGAGGCCGCCGTGACCGGCGGGAGCCTGCCGCGCGTCAGCGAGGACAGCCCCGTCGGGAAGGAACTGATGGGCCGCAAGAAGGGCGAGGCGTTTGTCGTGAACCTCGACAACGGCAAGCAGATGAAGTACAAGGTCAAGAGCATCGAGTACTGAGCCGGACTCCGATTGGACGGGTTGCCAGCACCATTCCACCCGATTCCGTTTCGGGGAGGCAGGTCGCCGCGTGCGGTCTGCCTCCTGCCCGTCGTGGGGTGACTGGACGGCGGTCCCGTCCGGCTTGAGGAGCGCGGCCTATACTGGCCGTTATGTCTGATGGTTCCACGCCCACCAACCGCCGCGAGGGTCTGCACGAGCAGACCGTCAGCCGCCTGAACAACCTGGACGCCCAGGTGGCCGCCGGGTTCGACGCGCACCCCTACACGTACCCGCGCACCCACCACGCCCGTGACGTGCTGGCGGCCCACCCTGCCGACGCGGTGGGCGAGGACGGCGCGCCGAAGTGGGAGGCGGGGCAGGAGTGGCCCGAGGTGCAGTACGCCCTGGCTGGCCGCGTGACCCTGATGCGCCACATGGGCAAGGCGGCCTTCGCGGACCTCAGCGACGAGCACGGCAAGATCCAGCTGCACTTCTCCAAGCAGGACACCGAGAACTTCGATCCCACCAAGAAGATCGACCTGGGTGACATCATCGGCGTGCGCGGCTTCCCGTTCGTCACGAAGACCGGGCAGCTGACGCTGCGCGTGACGTCCTGGCAGCCGCTGGTCAAGAGCCTGCACCCGCTGCCCAGCAAGTTCCACGGCCTGCAGGACGAGGAACTCCGCGCCCGGCGCCGCTACGTGGACCTGATGATCAACCCCGAGAGCCGCGAGGTGTACCGCACGCGCTCGCGGATGCTGCGTTTCATCCGGGACTTCCTGGACAGCCGCGACTTCATGGAGGTCGAGGGCCCCACGCTGCAGGTCGTGCCGGGCGGCACCGAGGCCAAGCCGTTCAAGACGTTCCACAACGCGCTGGGGCACGAGTTCAGCATGCGCATCAGCCTGGAGCTGTACCTCAAGCGGCTGCTGGTGGGCGGTTTCGAGCGGGTGTACGAGATCGGCCGCAACTACCGCAACGAGGGCATCGACCGGACGCACAACCCGGAATTCACCATGCTCGAAGCGTACTTCGCGTACGGCGACTACAACGACATGATGGTGCTGGTCGAGACGCTGCTGCACGACCTGGTCGTGGAACTCAAGGGCGAGCCGAAACTCACCTACCAGGGCCGCGAACTGGACTTCTCGCTGCCGTTCAAGCGTCTGGACTTCGTGACGGCCCTGAAGGAGCAGGCGGGGCTGGACTTCGACCCGCTGGACCTCGTGAAGCTGCGCGAGTGGAGTGACGTGCACCACCCGGAGCACCGCAAGACCCCGGACTACAAGCTGCTGGACAAGCTGGGCGGCGAGTACGTCGAGCCGCTGCTGCAGAACCCGACCTTCCTGACGGACATGCCGCTGGCGATCAGTCCGCTGGTGAAGGTGCACCGCGAGCGCGAGGGACTGGCCGAACGTGCCGACCTGTACGTGGCGGGCTTCGAACTGGCGCCGATCTACTCGGAGCTGAACGACGCGCTGGACCAGCGGGCCCGCTTCGAGGCCCAGACCGCGCGTCGTGACGCCGGGGACGACGAGGCGCACGAGCAGGACGAGGACTTCCTGCTGGCGCTCGAGTACGGGATGCCGCCCACCGCCGGGATGGGCATGGGCATGGACCGTCTGGCGATGCTGATGACCGACCGGGATTCGATCCGGGACGTGCTGCTGTTCCCGCTGCTGCGCCCGGAAGGGGCGGGGAGCGAGACCGGGGAGACCACGGCCGGCTGATACGGACTGCCGTTTGTTTCGCCGACAATCCGGAACTTCACCGGATTGCCGGCTCCACGTCCGGAACCCGTTTTACTCCTACTCTGCGGAGCAGCTCTACGAGTCGCATCCGCTCGGATTGAATGGTCTTTGCAGCCCATTCAATCGGAGTCTGTATGATACGCAGTCCGTCTGTTTCGCCCTCTACCCGGAACAGCACCGGGTTGCCAACTCCACACCCGGCAGTCGCCTGCGCTCCCACGCTCCGGGTCGCATCCACTCGGATGGAATGGTCGGCAGACCATTCCATCCGAGTTCGTATGAGGATGGGTGTGTCTGCTGGTGTGGACGGGGAAGGGCCGGCGGGGTCCGGGGCCTTCGCGGAAGATGTCTAGACGAGTGGAACCGGTTTAGTTAATTCGTTTGTTTGACAAACAAAAAGGCCGACGCGCAAGATGACTTCACACAGGATTCATCTTTCTGCCAGCAGGGCAGCCGTGACCGACGGCCCCACCTCCCGCTGCGCAGCGTTCCGGCCCACCCCCTGCCAGGGTGCTGGCCGTCCCGTCCGGCCCACGGCCGGTTCCACCCCGAGGTTGCCCCACATGATCCGCGCCGAACACCCCACCCCGGACACCCTGGACCTCGCGGCCATCCGCGCGCGGCACACCCTGCTGCTGCTCGGCCTGCTGTGGGACCGGGACCTGGCCCGTGTGGACATCGCCCGCGAACTGGGCCTGTCCCGCAGCGCCATCAGTTCCATCGTGACGGAACTGATCAGCGTCGGCCTGGTGCAGGAGGTCGGCACGCGCGGCAGCGGCGGCGTCGGGCGGCGCGCCACCCTCCTGAACCTCAACACCCGCGCCGCCGCGCTCCTCGCCATCGACCTGGGCGCCAGCCACGCCCGCGTGGACGTCCTGGACCTGCACTGCCAGAGCCTCTCCAGCCTGACCGTCCCGCACGACATCGTCAGCGGCCCGCAGGCCACCTACGCCCTGCTCGGCGCCCTGAGCGCCCAGGCCATGCGCGCCGCCGGCATTCAACCCGCGCAGATCGCCCTGGTCGGCATCGGCGTGCCCGGACCGGTCGACCACCACACCGGCCGGGTCGTGCAGCCCCCCAACATGCCCGGCTGGGACGGCGAGAACATCCGCGAGGCCCTGCAGAACCTGCTGCACCTCGAGGTCCTCGTCGACAACGACGCCAACCTGGGCGCCCTGGCCGAGGCCCGCTTCGGGGCGCACCGCGGCACGCAGGACCTGATCTACGTCAAGGCCGCCACCGGCATCGGCGCCGGCGTCCTGCTGGGCGGTCGCCTCCACCGGGGCGCACGCGGCGGCGCCGGCGAGATCGGGCACATCAGCATCAACGAGCAGGGCCCGGTCGGCCGCAGCGGCAACCCCGGCAGCCTCGAAAGCTACGCCGCCGCGCAGGTTCTCGTCACGCTGGCCCGCGACCTGCGGGCCGCCGGCACGCCCAGCCGGCTTCCGGAACCCATCACGCTCGACGGACTGCTGGCCCACGCCAGCACCGACCCGCTGGCCCGCGCCGTCTGGGAGGAAGCCGGACACCACCTGGGCGTCGCCATCAGCACCACCCTGAACCTGTTCAACCCGCAGGCCGTGGTGATCGGCGGCCGGCTCGCGCAGGCGGGCGACGTGCTGCTCAGCGCCATCCGCGCCAGCGCGCAGGGCCGCACCATGCGCATCAACGTGGACCGCACCCGCATCGACCTGGGCACCCTCGGCGGGGACGCCGGCGTGCGCGGCGCCGGCGCCATGATGCTCGACTCGCTGTTCACGCCGCGCGGCCTGCCGCACCTGTACGGCATTGCCCGCATGGCGCAGAACTCCCGCGACATCTCGGCCAGTCACGCCCGGCCGGCGGGTCCGTCTCCACCCAGACCCGGCGAAGTGCTCAGCCCCCACCCGACCCGTCCCGTTTCTCACGGAGGAACACCATGAAAAAAGTCCTGTTGATCGCCGCCGCCCTCGCCGTCACCACCAGCGCCTCCGCTGCTGGCAAGCTGGAGATCTTCTCCTGGTGGTCCGGCGATGAAGGTCCCGCCCTCGAAGCCCTGATCAAGATCTACAAGGCCAAGTACCCCTCGGTCACCGTGGACAACGCCACCGTTTCCGGCGGGGCCGGCACCAACGCCAAGGCCGTCCTGAAGACCCGCATGCTGGGCGGCACGCCCCCCGACTCCTTCCAGGCGCACGCCGGCCAGGAACTCATCGGCACCTGGGTCGTCGCCGGGCGCATGGAAGACCTGAGCGGCCTGTTCAAGAGCGAAGGCTTCGACAAGGTGTTCCCCAAGGACCTGATCAGGCTGATCAGCCAGGGCGGCAAGATCTGGAGCGTGCCCGTCAACGTGCACCGCAGCAACGTCATGTGGTACAACCCCGCCAAGCTGAAGGCCTGGGGCGTCACCGCACCCAAGACCTGGCCCGAATTCATCAAGACCTGCTCCACCCTGAAAGCCAAGGGCGTGGCCGCGCCACTGGTCGTCGGTGAGAACTGGACCCAGCAGCACCTCTGGGAGAGCGTCATGATCGGCACGCTCGGCGCGCAGGGCTGGGAGAACCTCTGGTCCGGCAAGATGAAGTTCACGGACCCCAGGGTCGTGGGTGCGTTCACCACCTTCGGCAAGGTCATGGACTGCGCCAACAAGGACGCCTCGGGCCTCAGCTGGCAGCAGGCCAGTGACCGCATCATCGACGGCACCAGCGCCTTCAACGTCATGGGCGACTGGGCCGCCGGGTACTTCACGACCACCAAGAAACTCGCCCCGAACACCGGCTTCGGCTGGGCGCCCGCCCCCGGCACCACCAAGACCTTCGTGATGCTCGCCGACTCCTTCGGCCTGCCCAAGGGCGCCAAGGACCGCACGGAAGCCCTGAACTGGCTGAAAGTCCTGGGCAGCAAGGCCGGACAGGACGCCTTCAACCCCCTGAAAGGCTCCATCGCCGCGCGCACCGACAGCGACCTGAGCAAGTACAACACCTACAGCCAGAGCGCCGCCAGGGACTGGAAGAGCAACAAGATCGTCGGCAGCCTCGTGCACGGCGCCGTCGCGCCCGAAAGCTTCACCAGCGCCTTCGGGGCCGTGATCGACCAGTTCGTCGCGAGCAAGAACAGCGCCGCCGCGGCCGCCGCCGCGCAGCAGCTGGCCGTCCGCGCCGGCATCAGCAAGTAACCCGCCCGTCCGGGCCCCCACACCGGGGGCCCGGGCCGGATGCGGATCACGGTTCCCCAGCTGTCTGTGGGTTGTGGGTTTCAGGTCACGCGGGAACACGCCCGCCCCCTGAGCCCGCAGCCCACACCCCTTGGGGCCGGCCGCGCAGTCCCTGCCCCGGAACGGAAGCGCTTCAGCACGGCGCGCGGCCGGTCACGTGTCACGATCATGTCACCAGCGGTCAGGACGCCCCGCCCCACCCTGTTCACTGGCAGGCACGGCCAGCCCCGGACCCGCCAGAAAGGAGGCCCGATTTTGAAAGGCCTGAGTAAAGATCGCCTGTGGTCCATCGCCGTCCTGGCGCCCAGCATCATATTGATCGCCGTGTTCGTGTACGGCTTCATTGCCCGCAGCGTGTACGTCAGCATGACCGACTGGGGCAACGACCCCGCCCAGGCGCTGGCCCTGGACCCCATCATCCGCTGGGTGGGCCTCGCCAACTACCAGGAGCTGTTCAGCGGCTTCCTGCAGGGCCGCTTCCGGCAGGAGATGATCAGCACCATCTTCTTCACGATCTTCTTCATCCTCGGTTGCCTGGGCCTGGGCCTGGGCCTCGCGCTGATCCTGGACCGCAACCCGAAAGGGGAGGGTCTGTGGCGCACCATCTTCCTGTTTCCCATGAGCCTGTCGTTCATCGTGACCGGCACCATCTGGCGCTGGATGCTGCAACCCCAGGGCGGCCTGAACCAGGCCCCCACGCTGTTCGGCGCCCAGCCGGGCACCTTCGGCTGGCTGAGCAGCAGCGACGCCATCCTGAAATTCGACTGGAACAAACTGCCGCTCCTGACCGCCAGCGTGGTCGGCGTCGTCCTGATCGTCATGGCCGTCCGCGCCGCCCGCAGCGGCGACCGCACCCGCACCCTGGTCGCGGCCGTCTGCGCCGCCATCCTGATCGTCTGGGCGCTGCTGATCGGCCCGAACGTGAAGATGCTGCCCGCCCCGGAACTGCACGGCTTCAACCTCGCATTGATCGGCATCATCATCGCCGCCGTGTGGCAGATGAGCGGCTACACCATGGCCCTGTACCTCGCGGGCCTGCGCGGCATCCCGGAAGAACTCCGCGAGGCCGCGAAGGTCGACGGCGCGAACGACCTGGGCCTGTACCGGCACGTGATCTTCCCGCTGCTGGCACCCATCAGCCTGTCGGCCATGATCGTGCTGGGCCACATCAGCCTCAAGATCTTCGACCTGGTGTACGCCATGGCCGGCCCGGACAACCTGGCCACCAGCGTCCCCGCCCTGAACATGTACCTCACCAGCTTCCGGCAGAACCAGTTCTCGCTGGGCGCGGCGATCGGCACCATCCTGCTGATCCTGGTGGCGTTCGTGATCGTTCCCTACCTCGCTTCCCAGTTCAGACAGGAGGATGGTCACGCATGACCAGCGCCCCCGCCAAGGCCGTCCCGGCCCCCACCACCCCCCGCAAACCCGTCCAGCCCGGCCGGATCCTCATGTACGCCCTGCTGGTCGTGGCCGCCCTGTTCTTCCTGGTGCCGGTGTACCTGCTGTTCGCCACCGCCCTGAAAAGCCCGGACGCCATCAACCTCGCCACCACCTGGCACTGGCCGGCCGCGCTGAACTGGGCCAGTTTCGGTGAGGCGTGGGGCAAGATCGGCGGGAACATGCTCAACAGCCTGTTCCTGGCGGTGGTCGCCACGCTGCTCAGCGCCCTGCTGGGCAGCCTGAACGGGTACGCCCTGAGCAAGTGGAAGTTCCGCGGGGCGAACACCCTGTTCGCGCTGATGCTGTTCGGGATGTTCATCCCGTACCAGGCGGTGCTGATCCCGCTGTTCCAGTTCATCAAGTCCATCGGCCTGTACGGCAGCATCTGGGGCCTGATCCTGGCGCACGTCGTGTACGGCATTCCCATCACCACGCTGATCTTCCGGAACTTCTACGCCGACGTGCCCGACGCGCTCGTCGAGGCCGCCACCATCGACGGCGCGGGCTTCTGGAGCATCTACCGCCTGGTGATCTTCCCGATCAGCATTCCCGGCTTCGTGGTCGTGATCATCTGGCAGTTCACGCAGGTCTGGAACGAATTCCTGTTCGCCGCCACCCTGACGAACACGACCTCTCAGCCTGTCACGTACGCCCTGTCGCAACTGGCGGGCGGGCAGGCGGTCAGCTGGAACCTGCCGATGGCCGGCGCGATCCTGGCGGCGCTGCCCACCCTGCTGGTGTACATCCTGCTGGGCCGGTACTTCGTGCGCGGCCTGCTGGCCGGGTCCGTCAAGGGCTGATACGGACTCCGATTGAATGGCTGACAAAGCCGTTCAATCCGAGCGGATGCGGCTCGGAGAGCTGCTCCGCAGAGGAGGAGCTGGGCGGGTTCCGGACGTGGAGTTGACAGATCGGTGGTGTTCCGATCTGTCAGCGAAACAAACGGCAGTCCGTATCACACGGACTGCCGATGGAACGGTCTACCGAAACCGTTCCATCGGGGCGGATGCGACCCGGAGCGCTGCCCCGCAGAGGAGGAGCCCAACGGACGGACGGGTGTGGAGCGGGCAACCCGGCGCTGTTCCGGGGTGTTCATGAAACGGACGGCAGTCCGCATCCGCCAGCCCGGGCGGATGCGCGTGGGCGGCAAGCGGATTCCGGCATGTCGACGGGGCGCGGCGCCGCGCACCCACGGGCCACTGCGTTCCCACCACGCGGGGCGGTGCGGGGGACGCCGGCAGCCCGGGCGGAGCGGCACCTGTGGTTTACGCACGGCCGGCCGCGAGGCACGCGGGGTACACTCAGGGCACTTCATGACGACTACAGAGACCCTGAACGTGTTCGTCGTCGCCGCGGACCCCGACCGCGCGCTTCAGCTGCGGCCGCTGCTTCCGCGGGCCGCCGTGCATCACATTCCGGACGCGGAAACGCTGCTGCGCGAGTCGCACGTGACCGTCCCGGACGTGGCGCTGCTGCACACCAGCACGCCCGGCGTGCCGCTGCATCAGGTGCTGCCCATGCTGCGCCAGCGTGCCGAGCTGGCCGGAACGCAGTGGCTGGCGGTGGGCACGCAGGGGCTGGGAGAGATGCTGGCCGCCGGTGCGGACGCCCTGATCAGTGACGGCACGCCGTCCGAGGCGCTGGCGCTGCAGGTGCGGACCATGCTGGGGCGCGCGCAACAGCACCGTGAAGCGCAGGGGCGCGTGACGTCCCTGCAGCGCCGCATGGACACCTGGGAGCACGAGGAGCGGGTGCGTGACCAGCTGGTGCACATGCTGGTCCACGATCTGAAGAACCCCATTGCGGCCGTGATGGGCCTGCTGGAAATCGTGCAGGAGGACCCGCGCGTGCCCGAGGACAACCGCGAACTGCTGAAAGTCGCGCGGGACGAGACGCAGCACCTGCTGCACCTCGCGGTGAACATGCTCGACGTGCGCAAGATCCAGGCAGGCAAGATGAACCTGAAACGTGAACTGATGTTCACGCCGATGTTCCGCGAGGTGATCGAGCAGGCGCGCGGGGACGTGGGCAGCGGCCTGCGGGAACGCCACGTGCGGGTGGAGATCGAGCCGGACCTGAGTCCCGCGAGTGCCGACCCGGAAATCCTGCGCCGGGTGCTGGCGAACCTGATCAGCAACGCGCTGAAGCACACCACGACCGGCGGCGTGATCACCATCCTGGTGCGGGGCATTCCGGACGGCGTGCAGGTCCTGGTGCGCGACGATGGCGAGGGCATCCCGGCCGATGACATCCCGAACCTGTTCGCGGCGTTCGAGCAGTCCCGCCTGACCCTGCACGGGCGGTTCGATACCGGGATGGGACTGGCGTTCTGCAAGCTGGCGGTCGAGGAGCACGGAGGGACGATCCGGGTGGAATCCGAGCGGGGCAAGGGCGCGACGTTCATCTTCACGCTGCCGTTCGCGCAGGACAACGAGGACGACGATTTCGTGGAACTGGTGTAATCGGGTAGGGGGGAGGCGGCTGCTCAGGGCACCTCGGCCAGGGCTGGACCACCGGCGTGCAGGTCGATGTCCAGGCCCGCGCCGAGCTGAGATCCTCCCGCCCGATCGGCACGCCCCACAGCTGTTCCGCGTAACCGCGGTACCCGACCGTCACGTTGACGTCGCAGGTGGCTCCCAGCGCCCGGATGCGCGGCGCGGCCCCCTGCGTCAGGTCCAGCAGTCGCGTCAGCTTGTCCTCGAACTCGCCGGGGTGGTCACCTTCGGGGCAGAGGGTCCAGCGGGTGAACGTCCGGCGTGATGGGCTGAAGCCGGGTCGTGTCCATTCGTCCCCGACACTCCAGGCGTCCGTGGGGTCCAGCCCGGTGGCACGGGTGATGTCGTCGGGGCCGAGCGTCTCGCTGACGATGGACAGCGCCACCCGTGCGCGCGCTGAAGCTCGCGTGCCCAGAATCTCCCAGCCGTCCGGTGTGGCGCGCACCATGACCACCAGGAAATAGTCCTCGTCCTGCGGCCTGAAGTGCACCTGATGCACGTCACCGTCCAGCAGGACGCCGTGAACGCGCGGTTCGCCGTCGGTGTGTTCGAGAACGTGCGCGGCGAAGAACTGGGTGGTGGGCTGATTGTGGCTGCGTGTCGTGTGAACCGTGATAAAACAGGGGCGTACCAACAGTTTGGAAGTGCAGTTCGTTTCAGGACTTCTCTTTTTTTCCAGATCCTAGTGCCGTTTTTCACGAGCAGTGCGGAGTGAAGGGCGGCGCAGATGCAGAAAGGAGACCGACCATCGAATACGCCAACTTCGTCATCATGCTGCTCGTCGCGCTCGGCATCGGCATCATCGCCGTCATCGCCAGCGCCCTCCTCGGCCCCAAGAAGGGCAGCCGCGCCAAACTCATGGCCTACGAAAGCGGCAACGACCCCGAACACGGCGGCGTCGGCACCGGCCAGCGGTTCCCGGTGCACTTCTACCTCGTCGCCATGCTGTTCATCGTCTTCGACATCGAAACCGCCTTCTTCTACCCGCTGGCCGTCGCCTACCAGAAACTCATCCCCTTCGCCTTCTTCGAGGCCATCACCTTCGTGCTGCTGCTGCTCGTCGGGTACGTCTACGTGCTGAAGAAGAAGGTGCTGGAATGGGCCTGACGCACGCAGAAAGCAGAAGGCAGATGGCTGATGGCCTGAAGACTGCGGGCTATCTGCCATCAGCCATCTGCCATTGGCCCCAACCGGAGGTCGTCCCATGCCGCTAAAGGAACTGTTCGAGAAGGACTGGCAGGAACTGGAATCCGAGGGCATCCTGTTCTCCAGCCTGGAGAAGCTGGTCGCGTGGGGGCGCAGCAACAGCCTGTGGCCCGCGACATTCGGGCTGGCGTGCTGCGCCATCGAGATGATGAGCTCCACCGACGGCCGCAACGACCTCGCCCGCTTCGGCAGCGAGGTGTTCCGCGCCTCTCCCCGGCAGGCGGACGTGATGATCGTCGCCGGCCGCCTGAGCAAGAAGATGGCCCCGGTCATGCGCCGCGTGTACGACCAGATGCCCGACCCCAAATGGGTGATCAGCATGGGCGCCTGCGCCAGTTCGGGCGGCATGTTCAACAACTACGCCATCGTGCAGAACGTCGACAGCGTGGTCCCCGTGGACATCTTCGTGCCCGGCTGCCCCCCGCGCCCGGAGGCGCTGATCTACGCCGTGATGCAGTTGCAGAAGAAGGTGCGCGGCGAGGCCTTCGACCAGTTGGGCCATCAGCTGCCCATGGTGGACGCATGGACCCGCTGAAACCCGCAGACGCGAAACCCATGGGCCGCGAGGGCGTCGCGCAGTCCAGCACCAGCGCCGCGCCGGTCGTCACGCCCGCTGCCGCACCTGCACCCGCTGCGTCCGCTCCGGCCGCGCCCAGCCGCGACGTGACGAGCCGCGACGTGACCGGCCTGATCGCCGAACTGGGCCTGACCGAGGACCACGCCGCCGAACCCACCGCCCTCGTCACGCCCGGCGACCTGCTGCGCGTGGCCCACGCCCTCAGGGAACGCGGCTTCATGCTGATGGACACCGTCGGCCTGGACTACAGCACCTACACGCAGCCCCGCCCCAAACGCTTCGCGGTCCTGCACAACCTCTACCACCCGCGCGACCACCGAAGGGTGTTCCTGCGCGTGTGGCTGGACGACGGCGAGACCCTGCCCAGCCTGTACCCGGTCTGGCGCGCCGCGAACTACCTGGAACGCGAGGTGTACGACCTGATGGGCGTCACCTTCACCGGGCACCCCGACCTGCGCAAGGTCCTCACGCCCGACGACCTCGAAGGACACCCGCTGCGCAAGGACTTCCCGCTGGGCGAGACGCCCACCCTGTTCCGCGACGGCCGGTTCCTGGATCCCGCCGCCTTCCGCGCCGGCCTGACCGGACGCGACGCGGGCCTCACCGGCTACCGCGGCGAACTCCGACGCGGCCGGGGCGACGACCGCACGCCGCCCGTCATGCCGGAAGGAGGCCCCAAGTGATGTCGATACTCGACAGGAACAGGGTGATGGAACAGGCCCGCGAGGTCATGCCGTCCTCCATCAACCGTCCCCCTTCAATCCTGCCCCTCACCGGAGGTGCGCCGTGACCACCGCCCCCGAACGCCCCGCCGCAGGGCAGATGCACACGCAGATCATGAGCCTGAACGTCGGCCCGCAGCACCCCAGCACGCACGGCGTGCTGCGGCTCGTGGTGGACATGGACGGCGAGTACGTCGTGAAGGTCACCCCGCACATGGGCTACCTGCACACCGGCTTCGAGAAGACCTTCGAGAACCGCACGTACCAGCAGGGCGTCACGTACGCCCCCCGCACCGACTACCTGCACTGCTTCGGGCATGAACTCGCGTACGTCCTGAGTGTCGAGAAACTCCTCGGGGCGGACGTGCCCGAACGCGCCACCACGGTGCGCGTCATCCTGCACGAACTCGGGCGCATGCACAGTCACCTCGTGTTCGTCGGGACCGGCCTGCTGGACCTCGGGGCCATCACGCCGTTCTTCTACGCCTTCCGCGAGAAAGAAGCCCTCCAGGACCTGTTCGAGGCGGTGTGCGGGTACCGCATGAACCAGGGGTACTTCCGCGTGGGTGGCCTCAGCCGCGACATCCCGGACGACTGGGCGCCCCGCGTCGAGAAGTTCCTCGACCAGATGGAACGCGGCGTCGCCGAGTACACCACGCTGTTCGCGCAGAACCCCATCTTCCTCGACCGCGCCAGGGGCGTGGGCGTCATCCCGCCCGAGGTCGCCCTCGATCTGGGTCTGACCGGACCCAACCTGCGTGCCAGCGGCGTGCCCCTCGACCACCGCAAGGACAACCCCTACTGCGGCTACGAGAGTTACGACTTCAACGTTATCACCAGCACCGACGGTGACAGTCTGGCGCGGTTCAACATGCGCCTCCTCGAATTCGGCGAGAGCATCAGGATCGTCCGCCAGGCCCTGAAACGCCTGAAGCCCGGCCCGGTCAAGGACCCCAACCGCAAGATCAGCCTCCCACCCCGCCACGAACTCGAAACGAGCATGGAAGCCGTCATTCACCACTTCAAACTCGTCACCGAGGGCTTCCACCCGCCCCTCGGTGAGGTGTACGTCCCGGTCGAGAGTGCGCGCGGCGAGGTCGGGTACTACATCGTGTCCGACGGCGGCTCCATGCCGTACCGCGTGAAGATCCGGGCGCCCAGCTTCGTGAACCTCCAGGCGCTGGAGTACGCCTGCGTCGGCGCGCAGTTCGCGGACCTCATCACGATCCTCGCCACCATCGACCCCGTGCTGGGCGACGTGGACCGCTGAGCCGGGCCGGTTCCCGACGTTCTCTCAATCAAGGAGTGCAGCCAATTTGAGTTACTTCGCTGAGAAACAACCACTGGTGGCGGATATCTTCAGCCGTTACCCGGATTCGCCGCAGGGCCGCCGCTCGGCGCTGATGCCGCTGCTGCGTGAGGTGCAGGACGCCGAGGGGTTCGTGTCCGAATCTCGCATGGCCGAGATCGCCGCATTGTGCGGCACGACGGCGACCGAGGTGCGTTCGGTGATGAGCTTCTACTCCACGTACCACACGCTCCCCACGGGCAAATACCACCTGCAGGTGTGCAGCACGCTGATGTGCGCGCTGGCCGGGTCGGACGAGCTGTGGGATCACCTCGTGGAGACGCTGGACGTGCAGCCGGGCGAGGTCAGCGCGGACGGGCGGTTCAGCGTGCAGAAGGTCGAGTGCCTGGGCTCGTGCGGCACCGCGCCGATGATGCAGATCAACGACGACGGGTACTACGAGAACGTGGGGCCGTCGAAGTGCGCGCGGATTCTGGCGTCGCTGCGAAACGACCTGCAGCCGCTGCCGGACAACCCGGTGCCGGTGACGGTGGGCGCGGACGGACGGCAGGTGCTGGCGACCGGGCAGGCGGTCGGGGCGAGCGTGACGGGCCTGCACCGCCTCCCGGGGGGTGAGGCGTGACCGCCACGGCCCCCACCCCCCCGAAGCCGATCACGAGCGCCAAGGATCCACGGTTCGCGCCGACGCTGTACGCGCACGTCGGGCAGGCAGAGAGCTGGACGCTCGACTACTACCGCCGCAACGGCGGGTACGAGCCGGTCAAACGTGCCTTCGCGATGGGCCCGGACGCCGTGATCGAGGAAGTGAAGAAGTCCGGGCTGCGCGGGCGCGGCGGGGCGGGCTTCGCGACGGGCCTGAAGTGGTCGTTCATGCCGCTGAACGACGGCAGGCCGCACTACGTCATCTGCAACGCGGACGAGTCCGAACCCGGTTCCTTCAAGGACCGTTACCTGCTCTCGGAGGACCCGCACCAGCTGATCGAGGGCATGATCATCGCCGCCTTTGCCATGCGCGCCTCGGTGGGGTACATCTACATCCGCGGGGAGTACGTGCACGCCGCCGAACGCCTCTGGGCGGCCATCCACGAGGCACGCGAGGCGGGACTGCTGGGGCAGAACATCCTGGGCAGCGGCTTCGACTTCCAGCTGTACGTGCACCGGGGCGCCGGGGCGTACATCTGCGGCGAGGAAACCGCGCTGATGAACTCGCTGGAGGGCCTGCGCGCCAACCCGCGCCTCAAACCCCCCTTCCCGGCAGCGGCGGGCCTGTACGGCCTGCCGACCACCATCAACAACGTCGAGACGTTCTGCGCCGCCACGCAGATCCTGCGCTACGGCGCGGACTGGCACGCGGGCATGGGCACCGAGAAGAGCAAGGGCATGAAACTCTTCCAGATCTCCGGCCCGGTCGCGCGGCCCGGCGTGTACGAACTGCCGCTGGGCACCACCTTCCGCGAACTCATCTACGACTGGGCGGGCGGCCCCCTCGAGGAGATGAAGGCCATCATCCCCGGCGGGAGCAGCTGCCCCATGCTGCCCTGGACCGACGCCATTCTCGACACGCCCATGGACTACGAGGCGATTGCCGCCGCCGGCAGCATGCTCGGTACCGGCGGCGTCACGCTGATCCCGAAGGCGGACTGCATCGTGAACGCCACCTGGAACCTCGTGCGCTTCTACGGCCACGAATCCTGCGGCAAGTGCACGCCCTGCCGCGAGGGCATCAGCTCCTGGATGACCCGCATGTACCAGAAACTCGTCACCGGACGCGGCCAGCCCGGCGACGTGCAGCTCATCCTGGACATGAGCGACAACATCGGCGGCCGCTCCTTCTGCGCGCTGGCCGACGCCTGCCTCGGCCCGGTCCTGAGCTCCATCAAACACTTCCGCGAGGAATACGACGCCCTGGCCACGACGCAGCAGCCGCTGTACCCGGCGCGGCGGCGCTGGAGGGACGCATGAACGGGCAGATGGCATACGGCAGAAGGCAGATGGCGCAGATGACGACGGATTTGATCCCTGGCCTTCAGCCTTCAGCCTTCTGCGCCGACCGAAGGGAGGCCCTGTGAAAGTTCACGTGGATGGAATCGAAGTCGAACTCCCGGCGGGCACCAGCGCGATCGACGCAGTGTTCCAGTCGGGCGGGGACGTGCCGTACTTCTGCGCGCACAAGTACCTCTCGCCGGTGGGCGCGTGCCGCATGTGCCTCGTGGAGTCCGGCTCGCCCCGCAAGAACCCGGACGGGTCGTTCGTGATGGAAGGGGAGGGGGACGCGGCCACGCCGAAGATCTTCTGGTTCCCCAAACCCATGGCGTCCTGCACCATGCAGGCGACCGAGGGCATGCACATCCGCACCGCGAAGACATCGGAGGTCGTGGCGAAGGCGCAGGCGGGCATGATGGAGTTCACGCTGCTGAACCACCCGCTGGACTGCCCCACCTGCGACAAGGGCGGCGCGTGCGAGTTGCAGGACCGCGCGTTCGAGTACGGGTACGGCGCGAGCCGCTTCGGCTTCGACCGGCGGCACGCCGATAAGCACTACCCGCTGTCCGAGTTCGTGATCCTGGATCAGGAGCGCTGCATTCACTGCAAGCGGTGCGTGCGGTACTTCGAGGAGGTGCCGGGCCAGGAGGTGCTGGACTTCATCGAGCGGGGCGGGCATACCTTCATCGACACGCAGGAGGGCGGGCTGCCCACGGGCTTCTCCGGGAACATCACGGACATCTGCCCGGTGGGGGCGCTGCTGGACAACGTGGCGCGCTTCCGGGGCCGCAACTGGGAGTACGACCATACGCCGACCACCTGCACGCTGTGCCCGGTCGGGTGCAGCATCACGGTGGACGCCCGCAACGGCCGCCTGGAACGCATCGTGGCGGGCGAGAACCGCGACGTGAACGAGGCGTGGATCTGCGACGCGGGCCGTTTCGGGCACGTGTTCGCCAGCGAGGAGCGCCTGACCACCCCCCTGATCCGCGACGAGGACGGGCAACTGGTCCCGGCCACCTGGGACGCCGCGATCGACGCCATGAAGCGCGGCTTCTCGGGCATGCGCACGGCGGACGTGGCGCTGTACCTGGGCGCGGACAGCACGCTGGAGGAAGGCGCGGCGCTGGAGGCCCTGGCGGCCGCGACGGGTGCCCGCAGCGTGGATCACGCCCCCCGCTACGAGGTGAGCGTGACGGCGCCGCAGGCGACCCTGACGGACGTGGCGACCGCCGACGCCGTCGTGGTGATCGGCGCGGACCTGGGCGAGGAAGCGCCCGTGCTGGAACTGCGGATTCTGGAGATGCTGCGCGGCGGCCTGATCCCGCCCGAGTTCGCGCACGGCACGGCCATCGCGGACCTGCGCCTCGTGGAACGCCCCGCCCGCCGGCCCGAGCGGCTGGCCGTGATCGGCCAGGAGAGCCGCCTGTGGGCGCACGCCGGACACCGCGTCGGCGCGAACGGCAGGGGCGCCCTGGCACGCCTGACCCACCCGGACACCGATGAACTCCGGGCCGTCCTGGCCCTGCTGGAGGGGGCCGAGCGTCCCGTGATCATCCTGGGCGCAGACGTCCTGAACGGCGCGAGCGGGTCGTTCAGCGCGAACCTGTCGGACCTCGCCGCCCGCACCGGCGCGAAGGTCATCGCCATTCCAGCCGCCGCGAACAGCCGGGGGCTCGCGGCCCTGAACCTCGTGCCGCGCTCGGGCGGCCTGCCGGTCTCGCGGGCGCAGGAGGCCGCGGCGGCGTTCATCAGCCGCCTGGACCCCGGCGTGCGCGCCGCGGGCTTCACGGTCGTGCACGACACCCACCTGACGGCCACCGCCCGCCTCGCGGACGTGGTCCTGCCCGCCGTCACGAACTACGAGAAGCGCGGCACCGTGCAGAACCTCGAGGGTCGCCTGCTGCCCCTGCACCCGGCCGCCATCCAGAGCGGCGAGGCCGCCGACCTGATCCGTACCCTGACCGCCCTGGCCGAGGCGCTGGGCGTGAAGGCCCCCGCGCGCGGGCTGCGCGGCGCGCAGGCGCTGCTGGCCGACCGGGTGGGCCTGAACCTGAGCGACCTGCCCGCACGCGGCGCGCTGCACACCTTCCACCAGACCTACGCGGGTCCCGCCGCGCCGCACACGCCGAAACTCTGGACGGAGCGCATGCACGCCCGGCGGCTCACCTGGGTGGACCGCATCGAGGAACTCGTGCAGAGCGACTGGCAACTGCCCGTGACGCCCGCCACGCCGCCCGCCCGCGCCGGAGGGGACGACTGATGCCGGACCTGATCGCCACCCTGCTGATCTCGCTGCTCAAGGCCGTGCTGGTCGTCCTGGGCCTGCTGACCACCTTCGCGTACATGACCCTGATCGAGCGGCGCCTGCTGGGCCGCATGCAGCTGCGCCCCGGCCCGAACCGCGTCGGACCCATGGGCCTGCTGCAACCCGCCGCCGACGCCATCAAGAGCATCTTCAAGGAGGATCTGACCGTCACCCTGGCCGACAAGCTGGTGTACACCCTGGCACCCATCATCGCGATCGGCATGGCCCTGACCGCCTTCGGGGGCCTGCCCGCCGGACCCGCCGGGAGCCTCTTCGGCGAGAACCCCTGGGTGTACAACCTCGACACCGGCATCCTGGCGCTGCTGGCGCTGACCAGCATGGGCGTGTACGGCATCTTCCTGGGCGGCTGGGCGTCGGGCAGCAAGTACCCGATCCTGGGCGGCCTGCGTTCAAGCGCGCAGATGATCAGCTACGAGCTCGGCATGGGCCTGAGCCTGCTGGGCCTGCTGATGATCGTCGGGACCACCTCCTTCCACGGGATCGTGGCGTGGCAGGCGCAGAACGGCGCGCTGATCCTGTTCCAGGCGCTGGGGTTCGCGCTCTTTCTCATCTCCTCGTTCGCGGAGACCAACCGCACGCCGTTCGACCTGCCGGAAGCCGAGCAGGAGATCGTCGCCGGGTACCTCACCGAGTACTCCGCGATCAAGTGGGCGCTGTTCCAGATGGCGGAGTACGTGAACATGATCACCGCGTCCGCCGTCATGGCCACCCTCTTCTTCGGCGGCTGGAAGGGCCCGCAGTTCCTGAACGCCCTGATTCCCGGCGTCAGCGACTGGCCGCTGATCTGGCTGATCGTGAAGATCGCGTTCTTCCTGTTCCTGTTCATCTGGGTGCGCGCCACCCTGCCCCGGCTCCGTTACGACCAGCTGATGCGTTTCGGCTGGAAACTGCTGCTCCCGCTGGCCCTGGCGAACACCGTCATGACCGCCGCGTTCCTGGCGTTCCGTGGCACGGGTGGCCTGTGGTTCCTGGGCGTCCTGAGCCTCGCCGGACTGCTGGCCCTGCTGATTATGAGTGACCGCGTGCGCGTCCTGTGGAACCAGCCCACCGTGCGCTCCCCCGAGGACCGCGACCTCGTGCGCGCCGGAGGCGACTGATGCGGGGGTGCGCGGTGCTGGAGCCGCAGCCTGCCTCCCACCCACTGCCCACTTTCCACTCCCCGCTTCCCACCCACAAAGGAGCCAACCATGGGCGTTCTTGAGATTGCCAGGGGCATGGGCGTCACGCTGGGGAAACTGTTCCAGAAACCCGTGACCGTCAGTTACCCCGAACAGCGCGCCACGCTGCAACCCCGTTTCCGTGGGCGGCACGTCCTGACCCGCCACCCCGGCACCGGACTGGAGAAATGCATCGGTTGCTCGCTGTGCGCCGCCGCCTGCCCCGCCTACGCCATCTACGTGGAGGCCGCCGAGAACGACCCGGCCAACCCCACCGCGCCCGGCGAACGCTACGCGAAGGTGTACGAGATCAACATGCTGCGCTGCATCTTCTGCGGCATGTGCGAGGAAGCCTGCCCGACCGGCGCGGTCGTCATGGGCAACGAGTTCGAGATGGCCGACTACCGCGCCGGCGATTTCGTGTACGCCAAGGAAGACATGCTGGTCGGCGTGACCGGCAGCCTCCCGCAGCGCCGCGAGGCCGCCCGCAGCGGCAAACCCGTCCGGCTGGGCTTCCAGCTCGAAGGGCCGCCCCGCGCGGAACTGGAAGGAGTGACGTACCCGTGAGAGTCGATGGTCGATGGTTGAAAGTCGATGGTTGTCCTGCGCCCCGCGCCCCGCGCCCGGTGTGCCTCCCACTGCCTACTCCCCACACCCCACTCCCCGTGGCCGGAGGCCGCGCATGATGCTGGCGTTCATCCTGCTGGGTGCGCTGGCGATCGTGGGCGGCGTGATCACCATTGCCGCGAAGAACGCGGTGCACGCGTCGCTGGGGCTGGTGGGCACGCTGCTGTGCGTGGCGGGCCTGTTCGCCACGTTGAACGCGTCGTTCCTGGCGGCGACGCAGGTGATCGTGTACGCGGGCGCGGTGATGGTGCTGTTCCTGTTCGTGATCATGCTCCTGAACGCGAACCAGCCGGTCACGGAACGCGACCCGGTGCCGTACGTGCGGGAACTCGCCGGGATCGGCGGGACGCTGCTGGCCGGGGCGTTCGTGGTGCTGGCCTTCACCTATAAAGACCCGCGCCCGCTGGCCGAGGGGGCCGGGGCGCTGCGCGGCGGGTCCGCGCTGGTGATGGGGGAGACCCTCCTGACGCGCTTCCTGCTGCCCTTCGAGGCGGTGAGCATCCTGCTGCTCGTGGCGATCGTGGGCGCGGTGGCGCTCGTGCAGCGCCCGGCCCCGCAGCCGGACGGCGTGCCGGACGAACTGGAGGAACCGGTGGGGGCCGCGCGTGAGGAGCGTGTGCCGGCGCCGCGCGTGGCGGCCCCGGCCCTCATGAGTGAAGGGGAGGTGCGTGCCTGATGGTGCCCACCACCTTCTACCTGGGCCTGTCGGGCATCCTGTTCGCGCTGGGCATGATCGGCGTCCTGACGCGCCGCACCGCGATCATGGTGTTCCTGAGTGTGGAACTGATGCTGAACGCCGCGAACATCGCGCTGGTGGCGTTCGCGCGTTCCTGGGGCGACCCGACCGGTCAGACGGCCGTGTTCATCGTGATGACGCTGGCCGCCGCCGAGGTGGCGATCGGGCTGGCGATCATCGTCGCGATCTTCCGTAAACGCGAGACCACGAACGTGGACGATCTCGCCGCGTTGAAAGGCTGAGTGGCAACCTGTGGATAGTCTTCCTGCTCTGTACCTGCTGCCCCTGCTGCCGCTGCTGGGCTTCACGCTCCTGATGGTGCTGCCCCGCCTGTTCCCCGGCAAGACCGGGGGCTGGCTGGCGACCGGGATGGTCGGCGCGGCGTTCGTCGTGGCGGTCATCCGTTACCTGAACCAGGGTGCGCCCGCCCATGAGGTGCTGTGGACGTGGCTGCCGAACATGGCGCTGAACGCGAACCTGTCGGTGGGCTTCTGGCTCGATCAACTCTCGGCCCTCATGGCTCTGATCATCACGGGCGTGGGCTTCCTGATTCACCTGTACTCGATCTCGTACATGGGTCACGATCCGAAATTCACGCGTTTCTTCGCGTTCCTGAACTTCTTCGTGGCGATGATGCTGATCCTGGTCCTCGCCGACTCGTACCCGCTGATGTTCGTCGGCTGGGAGGGCGTGGGCATGGCGTCGTACCTGCTGATCGGCTTCTGGTTCAGTGGCCGGAACAGCGAGGCGGGTGACGCGCAGGTCCGCGCCGCCAGCGACGCCGAGGCCGTCAGCAACTCCAACGCGGCGCGCAAGGCGTTCATCATGAACCGCATCGGGGACCTGGGGTTCATGCTGGGCATGTTCCTGCTGTTCAAGCTGTACGGCACCCTCAGCATCCCCGAACTGGCCGAGCGGGTCGAGGGCGCGCAGGTCGCGCAGGCGGGCATCGAACTCGCCTGCCTGTTCCTGCTCGTCGGCGCGGTCGGCAAGAGCGGCCAGCTGCCCCTGACGACCTGGCTGCCGGACGCCATGGCGGGCCCCACGCCCGTCTCGGCGCTGATCCACGCGGCGACCATGGTCACGGCCGGCGTGTACCTCGTGGCGCGCAGCCACTTCCTGTACGACCTCGCGCCGAACGCCAGCCTGTGGGTCGCGTGGGTGGGCGGCCTGACCGCGCTGTACGGCGCGCTGTCCGCGCTGAACCAGTCGGACATCAAGAAGATCCTGGCGTACTCCACCGTGTCGCAGCTGGGGTACATGTTCCTGGCGGTGGGTCTGCACGCGTACTCGGCGGGCGTGTTCCACCTGCTGACGCACGCGTTCTTCAAGGCGCTGCTGTTCCTCGCGGCGGGCGCCGTGATCCACGCGCTGCACGAGGAGCAGGACGTCCGGAAGATGGGCGGCCTGCACAGGTTCATGCCGTTCACGCACCTGGTGTCCGTGGCGGGCGTGCTGGCCATTGCCGGGATTCCGATCTGGAGCGGCTTCTTCTCCAAGGACGCGATCCTGGCCGCCGCCTACGAGCAGAACATGGCGCTGTACCTGATCGGGCTGGGCGTGGCGCTGCTCACCGCGTTCTACATGGGCCGCTGGTACTTCCTGGTGTGGCGCGGCGCGTACCGCGGACACGGCCACCCGCACGAGGCGGACACCCTCACGAAGATCCCGCTGGGCGTGCTGGCCGCGCTGGCGACCCTGGCCGGGTTCCTGAACATCCCCACGTTCCTGGGCGGCAAGCATGCCTTCGACGACTACATCGGCCGCGCGATCCCGCTGCACGCGCACGAGATCCCCGTCAGTACCGAGTGGCTGCTCACGGTCCTGGCCGTCCTCGCGGGCGTGCTGGGCCTGGGCTGGGCATTCCTGGCACACCGCCGCAGCGCCCTGGCGACCGGCCCGCTGGGTGAACTCAGCCGCAACAGCCTGTACCTCGACGCGCTGTACGACGGCGTGATCGGCAATCCCAGCCGCGCCGTCGCGGGTGCGCTGGACACCGTGGACCGGGGCACCGACGGCGCCCTGAACGGCATTGCCCGCAACGCCAGCGGTCCCGGCGGGCTGTTCACGCTGTGGCAGAGCGGCTTCGTGCGCGCCTACGCCGTCAGCATGTTGCTCGGCACGGCCGGCATCATCGGCTACTGGGCCCTCAAGACCATTGGAAGTGGCGCATGACCTTCACCGACTGGCTCCCCACCCTCATGATCTTCCTGCCCCTGCTGGGCAGCCTGCTGCTGCTGGTCACGCCGAAAACCTTCCGGGACGAGGTCGCGGGTTTCATTGCCGCCCTGACGATCGGCGCGGGCCTCGCCATCTGGCGCGGCGGCGGCTCGGAACTGTTCCGCTGGGACTGGATTCCGCCGCTGGGCATCACGTACTCCGTGCAGCTGGGCGGCGTGAGCCTCGCGCTGGCGCTCGTCACGGCGTTCATGTCGTTCATCGCGATCCTGTACGCCGCGCGCCGCATCCCCAACCCCGGTCCGATGCTGTCGCTGATCCTCGCCATGGAGACCGGCCTGATCGGCATCTTCGCCGCGCAGGACCTGATGCTGTTCTACGTGTTCTTCGAGGACGCCCTGATCCCGGCACTCCTGATGCTGGCCATCTACGGCAAGTCCGGGCGCATGGCAGCCCTCACGAAATTCGCGGCGTACACGCTGTTCGGCAGCCTGCTGATGCTCGTCAGCATCATCGGCGTTCGCTACATCGGCGGCAGCCCCACCTTCGCCATGACCGACCTGAAACAGAACCTCGTGCAGGGCAGCGCCCAGACGTGGCTGTACCTGGGCTTCCTGGCCGCCATGGCCGTCAAGCTGCCGCTGTGGCCCATGCACGCGTGGCTGCCGGACTTCCACGAGCAGAACCACGACAGCGGCATCCCCGACGTGATGGGCACCCTGTACAAGGTCGGCGGGTACGGCCTGTTCACCTTCGCCATCCCGCTGTTCCCGGACGCCAGCCTGGAACTGCGCCCCATCCTGATGGGTCTGGCTGCGTTCACGGCGCTGTACGCCGCCTGGATCGCCTTCGGCCAGAAAGACTGGAAACGCCTGCTGGCCTACGCCGGCCTGAGCCACATGGGCTTCGTCGCGCTCGGCGTGTTCTCCCTGAACGAGACCGCCGTGATCGGCGCGATGTACCTGCTGGCCTTCCAGAACCTGTACACCGGCGCGCTGTTCCTGGCAGTCGGCATGCTGCAGGAACGCATCGGCAGCCTGGACACCCGCGTGGGCGGCGTCATGACCCAGGCGGGCGCGCTGGGCGGCCTGACCATGGCCCTGTGGTTCGCCAGTATCGCCGTGCCCGGCATGGCCGGCTTCATCGGGGAGTTCAGCATCCTGCTCGGCGCGTACCAGGTGTTCCCCTGGCTGGCGTTCATCGCGGGTGTCACCACCATCGCCGCCGCCGCGTACGCCCTGACCGCCTTCCAGACGACCTTCTGGCAGGCCCGGCCCGCCGGGGCCGTCCGCGTGCCGGACCTCGTGCACACCGAGTGGCTGATCCTGACCCTGCCGCTGGCCGTGGCCGTCCTGTTCGGCGTGTACTCCGCACCCGCCCTGAACCTCATGCAGCCCGCCGTGCGCGCCGTCCTGAGCGCCCTGGGAGGCAACTGACATGCTCCAGCCACCCGAAGTCACCCTGACGCCGCTGCTGCCCGTCCTGATCGTGCTGGCCGGGGCGCTGTCCAGCACCCTGCTGGGCTTCTGGGTCAGCCGCCGCACCCTGACCTTCATCAACCTCGCCGCCACGCTGCTCTCGGCCATCAGCCTCGGCACCCTCTGGAACCGGGGCGTCAGCTCGTTCGGCGGCAGCCTCCAGGCCGACAACGCCGCGCTGCTGCTGGCCTTCGTGATCCTGACCGGCACCCTCATGACCCTGCTCGTCACGCTCGACACCGCCTGGCGCGCCCGCGTGTCCTTCCCGGAATTCGACGCGATGCTCATGTACGCCGTGACCGGCTGCCTGCTGATCGCTTTTTCCGGCGACCTGATCGTCCTGCTGATCGGCCTGGAAATCATGAGCCTCAGCTCCTACGTGCTCGCCACCCTGCAGGGCTCCCGCCGCGCCGAGGAAAGCGGCCTGAAGTACTTCCTGCTCGGCGCGGCCGGCAGCGCCGTCCTGATCTACGGCATCGCCTTCGTGTACGGCGCGACCGGCAGCCTGAAGTACGCCGCGATCTCCGAGAAGGCCAGCGTCCTGACACCCGAGAACACCGGCATCCTGGTCGGCGGGGCGCTGCTGCTGCTGTGCGGCTTCGCGTTCAAGGTCGCGCTGGCCCCCTTCCACCAGTGGACGCCGGACGTGTACGGCGGCGCGCCCACCAGCGTCAGCCTGTTCCTGAGCACCGTCGTGAAGGTCGCCGCGTTCGCCGGGATGCTGCGCGTCTTTTCCGGCGCGCTGAACGGCGCGCCCGGCTGGCACTCCGTCCTGCAGGTCCTGATCGCCGCGACCCTGATCGTCGGGAACCTCGCCGCGCTGCGCCAGATGAACTTCAAACGCATGCTGGCGTACTCGGCCGTCGCGCACACCGGCTTCCTGGCCATGGCGCTGCTCGGCACGCCCCAGGCGGGCGGCGCGGCGCTGGCGTACTACCTGCTGGTGTACACCCTGATGACCGCCGCCGCGCTCGCCATCGTCGCCGCCCTGCAACGCAGTGAGGAAGGCTTCAGCATCACCGACATGCGCGGCCTGTACTACCGCCACCCGGCCTATGCGGTCGCGCTCGCCGTGTGCCTCGCCTCGCTGGCCGGCCTGCCACCCTTCGCGGGATTCTTCGGCAAGTACCTGGTGTTCCAGGCGGCCTTCCAGAACGGCTACGAGTGGCTCAGTGTCCTCGCGGCGCTCACCAGCGTCGCCGCGCTGGTGTACTACCTGCGCCCCGCCGCGCTGATGTTCATGCCCGACCGCACCCCCGCCCGCGAGTACGGCCTCGGGCAGCGTGCCCCCACCACCCTGGCGGTGGCGCTCGGCGTGGTCGGCGTGACTGCCCTGGGCCTCCTGCCCAACATCTGGTACGGCTGGGTCGCCAACCCCGCCATCTGGACCCTGCTCGTCGGACGGTGAGGGAGGCGTAGGGCCGTTCTCCGAATGGAGGCATCGGAAGTCTTTTCTTCCGATGCCTCCATTCTCTGCGGCGCCGCTCCAGCCCGTCCTGCCCGTCTCATACGGATTCCGTTTGTTTCGCCGACAATCCGGAACTTCACCGGATTGCCGGCTCCACGTCCGGAACCCGTTTTTCTTCCACTCGCTTCGCTCGGATTGAAAGGGCTTTGCAGCCCATTCAATCGGAGTCCGTATCATACGGGTTCCGCTGGGAGCCTGACATAAGTCATGAGAAACCCTGAATGACGTTCCAGCCGATCGGCGATCGTCGACGACGTGACGGTTCAGGGTCACTGGCCTGGGAGAGGCGCAGCCTCTCCAGGACTGGTGTTCGACGTGTCAAGGCCTGGCGAATGGCGCGCAATCCCAGCTGCGCATAACTCAAGCCCCGTGCCCAGTGTGGATCGACCTCCCGCCGTTTCCCTTGCTCCGTGACGGCCGTTCCCTCGCTCAAGGCCATCAGGTACGCCATGCCCAGCACGCACCAGAGTTTCTCCAGTTGGTGCGCCTGATTCAGGCGCGTGTCCTCGAGGTTGAAGACCCCGCTCTTCAGGTCGAGGAATCCTTCCTCGACCTGAGTACGTTGGTGATACTCCGCGAATGTTCGCGTGTGACAGGGCTGACTACTCACGATGAACCAAGGATCACGTTGTCCAAAAGGCCGCACTGCCGCGATGTTCACGGGCCCGTACCTCTGCCCCGTGACGTACACCCCATGCCGCACGATCAACTGACCGTGGTGACTGAGCTGTGACTGAAATTGCCCCAAGGACGTTCCGTCCTGATCAAAGAGGTGGATGGGACCTTTGCCGCGAATCATCCACTGCCATCCGAAGGTGGTGAAGTCGCCCATCAACGTGTGATCAAGGAAGCCCCGGTCTGCACAGATGCAGACCTCTTCGACCTGTGGCAAGTGGACGAGCAGGCACTGGACGCTGGCGAGCACAGGGTAGATTTCCTGATTCCCCACCGTCGAACTACCATGACGGATGACGCGCCAGGACAACGGTATGGCACGCCCCCGGTAGACGAGGGAGACGCAGATCACGCACCAGCGTTTGAACAGGAGGGTGGTGTCCAGGGCGAGGGTGATGCGCGCATCACCCCAGTCACGCAGTGCGACCTGCATGAGGTGTTGGTAGACCGCGCGCCAGGGGACGCTGGAGGACGTCAGGGCGCGCAGGAATCGTCGTTCATGACTCTGCGCGTATCGAGCTCGGGAGACCACGAAAGGAGCACCACGCGGCTGGGTGAGGGACGCAGCTCAGGAGGAGACCGGCGACCATCCAGGCGAACGTTCGGGCATGTCGCTGATCCGACCATGGAGCAGTTCGGAGGAGGGCGAAGATGCGGTGGAATAGAGTGGAGGCGTCCCCGTCGGTGTGCTGTTCTTGTGTCATGACAGCTCAAGAATGCCCCGTCGGGGGCATTCTCATCTGTAGTGTCAGGCTCCCAGCGGGTTCCGTTTGTTTCGCCTGCAATCCGGAACTTCACCGGATTGCCGACTCCACGTCCGGAACCCGGTTTGCTCCTCCTCTGCGGAGCAGCTCTACGAGTCGCATCCGCTCGGATCAAGAGTTTCCACGGGCGAGAGAACAGCGACCAGCACGAAGGCCCAGGAGGCAGGGGCTTGAAATTCCCCGGTCTCATGGGCCTTGATGCGAAGTGACTATGCCTCGCACGCCCAG